>DATGOL010000031.1:0-16473 GCA_035306065.1 Gemmatimonadales bacterium
TATCAGGTACTGCATCTCAGTTCAGCGATCCTCCCCCTCACCGCCCGGCGCGCACGCCAGTCGCTCAGGTTCCAGGTGCGCCAGCCACCCTCCCGTTCGCCGCTCCAGCGCCTGATGAGCTCCGAACCGGCCCGGCAGCGCTCTTCCTCCGAGAGCTGGCTCATACGGGAGAGGAACGTCGGTACCGCATCTGCACTCAGGCTCGTTATGTAGTCGCCATCATACTCGGCGCCGGATGCGGCACGGTCCAGGTTCACGCGAGCGATCACCGCATGTGGGTTCATGGCATACAGCGCAAGCACGCACACGGCGGCCGCAGCAACTGCACCCGCTACGAACTTCTCGCGCCTTCCCCTGAGCACCGTGAATCCGAGCCACACGAGCAGGATGGTGATCCACGCCATGAACACGCTTGCATTCAGCCGCTGCTCGGTGAGCCCGTAAGCGTCCTGGTACAGACGCATGCGGTACACGGCAGAAGTGATCACGCCAACCAGAAGCAGTATCAGCACTAGCATCGTGCTGCGCAGCATCGATCGTGCGCGCGTCTCCCCTGGCGCCGCGGCCCAGTCGGCAACCAGCAGCACCGGCACCACGAGCGCCGTGGCCAGTATCAGCTCGAAGAATCCCTTGCGCGCGTAATCAGCGTAGCTGAGGTCTGGCGTGAGTTGCACGATGTCTGCGCCCCCGAACAGGTAGCGGAGCTGCACGGCCATGAAAAGAATGAACAGCAGGTTCACGACCCAGAGAGCAACGGATATCTCGGCCGGTGCAAACCCAGGTTGCGGTACCCTGGGAATGGCTTGCAACGCGGTGTCCCGTACGAGAATGGCCCGAAGGAACCCTGCCGACAGCCATGCGAGTATCGCGATGAACAGCAGGTGCTCGACGAGCGGCTCGATGTCAATACGGAAGATGTCCTGAACTATTCGGGCGAATACGGGATCGGCTGACATGAGCAGTGCGCCCAGCACGAGCAGAACCGGAAGCGCCATTGCGACTCCGCGAACCACGGTGAGCGCCTGACGCTGCCAGCCTCCACGTCCGGGCTCGGCAGGAACTGGTTCGCCACGTCCCCACCCGATCGGCCCAGCCGCACAGAGCAGGGCCACTCGGGCCCCGGCGAACACCGCGTCACTCACATTGGCGTTGCCAAGCCACGCGGTGGCTGCGCGTCCGGCTGCAAGCGTCAGCAGGCCAATTGCCGCAAGAATGCTGAACGCGGCGAGCGAGTCTGCATCGCGCACAACGAGGAGGACGGTGAAGAGCAGCGCACCGCCCACCAGCATTTCCGACTCTCTCGATACCGGCTCGCCTCGATCTCTGGAAAGCATGTACAGCGAGGCCACGCCGATCGCTGCCCACAGCGCGAAGCTGAGTCCGGGACGGCCAGATACCCGCACGAGCAGGTCAGCCAGAATGCCGAGCAGGATGGCGGTGAGTAGTGCCCTGGATCGGAGGCTGGTTCTGTCGCTCATGATGCCACCGCTTCTACGAGCGAGGCGGCCGGGAGGCCGCCAAAGCGTCGCTGGCGGTGGCTGAACTCGGTCACGGCAGCGGCGAGCGAGTTGCCATCGAAGTCCGGCCAGCGCTGGTCGGTGAAGTACAACTCGGCATACGCGCACTCCCAGAGCAGGAAGTCGCTGAGTCGTTTTTCGCCGCCGGTGCGAATGAGGAGGTCCACGTTGATAGCGGAGTTCTGGAAGTGTTTTTCGAGCTCCGCGCGTGAGCGCGGTGCGTGGGCGGCTGCCTGCATGATGGCGTCGCGGGAGGAGTAGTCAACGGCGAGTCGGAGGTGCAGCCTGCTGCCTGACGCGGTAGACTGTTCGGCATTGGTGATGGCGTGTTGCAGGCGGTGTGAGAGTCGGTCGCGGCGGCCGATGATCTCCAGGCGTATGCCGTTCTCCACGCAGTTGGCGACTTCGGTGTGCAGGTAGTGTTCGAGGAGGTGCATGAGGGTGCGCACTTCGTGGCGTGGCCTCTTCCAGTTGTCTGAAGAGAATGCGAAGAGGGAGAGGGTGTGGATATTGAGCGTGGGTGCTGCTTCGACTACGCGCCTGACGGCGTGGGCTCCCTGGCGGTGTCCAGCGTGTCTGGGTAGGGAGCGTGCGGTGGCCCATCGTCCATTGCCGTCCATGATGATGGCGACGTGGAGTGGTGCGAGTTGCATCAAAGCCCTTTGTGTCATAAAGCTCATGTCCGCAAGAGTGCCCTGGTGGTGCGCTAAGTGGCGTCAGCCTTCGCGCACCCGCCTGATGAGTGATTCCATGTGGTCGAGGTAGTCATCGAGTGCGCGTCGTCCGGCCGCCGTGAGGCGGTACTCGGTGCGCGGAACCCGATCTACGAATGATTTCTCCTGCGTCACGAAGCCGGCTTCCTCCAGGCGTCGTGCGTGCACGCTCAGGTTGCCGTCCGTGATCTCCAGCAGGTCCTTCAACTCGTTGAAGCTGAGGGAATCTGCACCGGCCAGCGCACTGACGATGGCCAGCCGGACGCGCTCGTGTATGACGCGGTCGAGTTCCACCGGCGTCTGCTTCCTGCGTGCACGTTTCCGTCCCTGGCCCTGTGCTGCCGACCCCACGGGTGTACCTCCGTCGTTCTCGTGCTCCGGGTTGCTGTGTGCTGCTCCGCTCCTAGCCACCGTGCCACCTCGCGATCAGTAGCCCGAAGATGATGTGGAGGGCGCCGAAGCCGGCGGCCATCCACGCGTCTGCCCATGCTGGCGGTGTGGCGAGCGACGCTGCGCCTGCCGTCATGAATGCGAGGCCCATGAGCGGAACGATCTTCACCGAGAAGGATCCTGCGGTGATGATTGCGGCGCCGTAGGACAGCATCCAGAGCCCTGGCAGCAGCGACCATGCGCCGTGCACAAAGAGCGCGGCTGTGAGGGCTATGGCGGCGCCTACGGGCGGGAAGAAGCTCGCGAGGAACTTTCGCCCGGGCCCTGAGCTGAGTGGAACCCTGGCGCGCGTGGCCTTGATGTTCATGGTGCCCGCAGCGATCGAGGCGGCAATCGCGGCAGTAACGAGCCACGCTGCCAGCCAGCGAGCCGGAGTGGGCTGCAGGCTGGCGATATATGCAGCTGGAAATGCCACGACACCTATGGCAACTCCGCCCCATCCGGGGATGGCTGTGAACGAGCCGGCGCGCTCCATCGTCTGTCGAATGAAGCGGAGGTCGTCCATGGCGCGCTCGTGGAGAGCGACTGGTGGATCGATCCGGTCCTGGCGTAGCGGGGCGTTCATGTTGCAATGATAGGCGAGCGGCGGCCCGCCGTCAAGTACTTTGCGTTAAAAAGTGCCCCCGCGCAACCTCAAACCCATTCCAACCCACTCACCCACCGCCCCATACGGATCAGCAGGCCGCTCCTCCGCCAGCGCCACCACTCGCTCCACTGCCCTCCTCACATCCCTTCCCTCCAGTTCCCACACCTGGTCGAACAACTCCAGATCCGTGAGATACACACGCCTGCCCAGCAGCATCGCGTTGTCGAAGCGCGTTCGTGTGAGAATGGCCGGGTTCGTAGCCTGCAGCAGCGGACCCACCTCCTCCATCAGCTTCACCCGCATCCGGGCAAACACGCTGTCCCTCGCCCGAACTCGCGCCGCACTGTCCCCGGGGTGCGCCCGATACGCCGATTCCACCTCCCCGTAGACCATCATCCAGAAGGCACCGAGCGTTTTCTGGTCCTGCCATCTGCGCTCCAGCCTCACGAGCGCAAGCGTATCGCCACGCAGCCGATAAAACTCCTGCGCACCCCTCGCACCGGCGAAGTTCGCAAACGACTCGTTGAAAATCGCCTGCCCCGGCGCATAGAAGGTGGAATGCACCAGCTCGTGGATCACCACGTCCACCAGGCCAAGTGAGTCTGCGCGAAGGGTTGGCGAAACCAGCGGATCGTTGAACCACCCTAACGTGCTGAACGCGCTCGCCGGACGCAGGTACGTGTCGAACCCGTCCTCCCTCAGGCCACGCTCCGCCTCCAGCGCCTGCTCAACGCCGAAGTAACCCTTGTACGGCACCCACCCGACTATCGGAAACCACCAGCGCGTCATGGACAGCCGGTCTCGATAGGCACCGGACAGCACCAGCACGAGAGTGTCCGAATCGAGCGGCGAATATAGCGTAAAACTCTCGCCCGCCCTCAATCGCAGGGAGTCTTCCGCGAACTGCCTGGCCTGCAGCACGAGCTCCAGCTTGCCGCGCACGTCTGGCGCGGTGGCCGGGTCTGCAATCACCTCGGCGATCGGCCGCCTGCGCGCGAGAATCTTTCCCTCTTCCCACGCCGCACGCGCCAGGTAGCGGCCGATCGGTGTCAGTACCGCGAACAGCACCAGGAGCGCAACCAGCGCTCCCAGCAGCTGAAGGATTCGCCTGCGATAGCGCTTCAACGAATTCGCAGTATCCCTACCTGCGGATAGCGCGCCGCCGGCAACGCGCCGCCACCCTGCGCGGTGAAGCTCACATTCGTGTTGCCGGAACCACCCGTCAGGCGATAGAAGTCCATGGTTCCCTGAACCATGGAGCCGTTGGCGGTTTCGTTGTGCGAGATCGGAACCGCAAGAATCGGAAACGGATTCGAGATCTCGCCGA
This sequence comes from Gemmatimonadales bacterium, assembly GCA_035306065.1. Lineage (GTDB taxonomy): Bacteria > Gemmatimonadota > Gemmatimonadetes > Gemmatimonadales > Gemmatimonadaceae > JBBQHX01. The sequence goes on from DATGOL010000031.1 coordinate 4,594, forward strand.
GGTCATGGAAGCGCTGGAAGATCTCCCTGAAATCGCGCGTGAGAAAGCGATAGCGGCTGTCCAGGCCTGCACGGTCCACGTCAGGCCTGAAGTCGGCGTACAGTGCGAGCGAAAAGTCACCAAACATCTGCTGGAACGGCTCATTCGCCTGAGCCTCCACGTTCTCCCAGCCGGTAGACCGGGTTTCCACGAGCCTCCGGTAGATTTCATCGCCCTTCTGGTCGCCCAGCCAGCGCAGGAACAGCCACGCAGCACCGCGCTCGTTAAGCGTGCCGAGGTCGCGGAATACGGTTACCGAGCTGGCGAAGGGCGCCTCGAGGTAGTCCAGCGCATTGAGCACGTTGGGTACGATGTACGCCTGGGAGGAATCCGGGAACAGCTGCTCCGGCGTCTGCCGCGGCTGACCCGGGTCCATCTCGTACGCACGCGATACCAGCTCTTCCGCAATGTGGCTGAGCCCCTCGTTAAGCCAGTCTGCCTCCTGCCGTCCGCCACGGGCCATCACGTGCTGGTTGTACGAAATCATGTGCTGCAATTCGTGCACAAAAGTGGCGGGAACACTCTCCCTGACGTCGTCCGTCGATTGCCTGCAGCCGCCGGCAACCCTGTCCGGATCGGGCACGGCCGCGTAGAAGATCTCGGCGGCATTGGAGTTGGGGAGCGCGGGCAATATGAGGTCGCGTCCCCAGAAGTAGCCGTGCACGTTGCCGGTGACCTGGCAATCGGGGAATGGCGCGAGACCGTTCACTTTGGGCGAAAGCAATACGATTACACGACCATTCTGGTCCACGTCGGAGGGCGCGCCGAACATGTGCGCCGCGGTCTCGTAGAGCCGCGTGTCGAAGAGCTGGCCCAGTCTCTGGTAATCCGTATCGTTGAACCCGTTAGGCGGGGCAGCGTTGTCTTCGTACAGCAGCACACGCTCGCCACCATAACGAAGGCTCGCCGTAACGCGGCTGAATCGCTCGGGCATATCCAGCGTTTCCAGGATGTAGAACTGCTTGCTCTCAGGCGCCGATGTCTGCAGGGACGGCGCCGCGCCCGGTGCAAGCGGACGGGGGCCGGCAGCCGCGGCAAGACCCGCGAGCGACGCCTCGTCCGCACGCCGGCGGCCCTCGAACACGGCGCGCGTATTCGGCCGCGCAGCAACACGCGACAACGAGGGACGCGATCGCTGTGTCACCGGGCCCGCACCAGCTCCCGTAACCAGTGAGAAGCCCAGCTCCGACGGCTGCATCACTATCCCGGAGTGCAACTCACCGGGGTCGGCATACTGCGGCACGATCACGTACTCGGCATCAGCTGCGCCCAGCGCGAGACACTGTCCAACGAGTGAAGCGGGAACGGTGACGCCCTCGAGTTGCTTGAGTGCCAGCGCCGCGCCGGGGTTGGTGAGAGGCGCAGCTACCTCGGGAGTGGTTACTACATCGCCGAGTGCAACCTGTACCTGCACCTGCCCCGCCGTTGAGGAGGCGCAGGCGGGAACGACCACCTTCCTGAAGCTCGGATCGCCACTCACCTCCCGCGCACGCACCCCGCCGATCGTTACCACAGCCGGCAGCGCAGGCCAGGCTTCCCCCGAAACAGTGATGGTGTCGCCACTGGCAAAGCTGGCGGGCTCGATTCCGGCGATCGTGGGGCGCTGGGTGATGTCCAGCGTCGCTTCAGCCACGAGTCGGGGGTTTCGCAGAACGGTGGCTGTGACGGTGGCTTCGCCAACCTGGTCGCCGAGCACTACCGACACGCGCGCAATGCCGTCCATGCCCGTTACGGCCACCCCGTCGGGCACCTGGACATTTGCAGACGACGAAAGTGAAAGCCGCACTCCTTCCACCGGCGCTCCGTTCTCGTCTTCCACCTGGAAGAACGGAACGGCGTGCAGTGTGCCTGTGGCGGGGCCGGTGGCGCCAGTTCCGGAGCGCGCCGAAAGCCGATAGCCCGCTTCCGGCGGGTCAGTGACCTTGTCCCGGCAACCTGCCAGAAGCAGGAGAGCCGCACTGAAGGCAAAAAGCTGCCGTACGCGGGCCTGATTGGAAGCGGCTGTCTTGTGCATCTGGCTGGCGGAAGGGTGGTGTGCCTGCGGCACTGGAACCGGGAGGGCGAGAACACGCCCTAAGTTACTAAACTGCAAGAACTTCCAGTAGTTGTCGAGCCGTTTACGCAGTTTGACGCGCAACCGATTGGAGCGCTATACTGCGGGCCTGATGTCCTTCGTCCATCTTCACTGCCACTCCGAGTACTCGCTGCTCGACGGCGCCAATCGGATCGATGATCTGATTGCGCGTGCGCAGCATCTCGAGATGCCTGCGCTCGCCATAACTGATCATGGAAACCTCCATGCAGCCTGGGAGTTCCAGGAGAAGGCGAAAAAGGCGAACATCACCCCGATCCTCGGGATGGAGGCGTATGTGGCACCCGCGGATCGTCGCGAGCGCGGCAGGGCGCCTGGCGGCCGTGCCTACTACCACCTGGTGGTGCTCGCGCAGAACGAGACGGGATACCGGAATCTAGTAAAACTGTCGTCACTGGCCTACACCGAGGGCTTCTACATGAAGCCGCGTGTAGACCGGGAGCTTCTCGCGAAGTATTCCGAAGGGCTCGTGGTAAGCTCTGCATGCATGGCTGGTGAAGTTGCGCAGCACCTGCTCGAAGATCGCTACGACGCTGCGCGCGAAGCGGCGGAGTGGTATGCGAATGTTTTCGACGGGCGCTACTACCTGGAGGTTCAGGGGCACGACTCGGATGGCCAGGCGAAACTGAACAAGGAGATCTTCCGCCTGTCTGAAGACCTCGGCCTGCCGGTGGTGGCCACGAACGACGCGCACTTCCTGCGCGCGAGTGACCACGATTCGCACGACGTGCTGCTCTGCATCGGGCTGGGCCGGGACAGGGCCGACAGAGACCGGATGCATTACGACGAGGGGCTGTACTTCAAGTCTGCCCCCGAGATGCGTGAGCGGTTCCCGGGTCGTCCCGACGTGCTGGAGAACACGCTGGCGATCGCGGAGAACACGAAGGTTGAGTTTGCCCGCAAGTACCACGTTCCCACCTTCCCGCTGCCCGAAGGCGTGGAGACCGAGAACGACCTGCTCGTGAGGCTGACGGAGGAAGGAGCCCGCGCGCGGTACGGAGATCCGCTACCACCGAACGTTGTGGAGCGGATGAAGTACGAGCTCGGCGTGATAACGAGCACCGGGTATGCGGGCTACTTTCTCATCGTGGCGGACTTCATACGCGCCGCACGGGAGCGCGGCATACCGGTCGGCCCTGGCCGCGGCTCGGCGGCTGGCTCACTGGTGGCGTATTCCCTGGGCATAACGAACGTGTGCCCGCTGCACTTCGACCTGCTGTTCGAGCGCTTCCTGAATCCGGAGCGCGTGTCCATGCCTGACGTGGACGTGGACTTCTGCTTCGAGCGGCGCGGCGAGGTGATCGAGTACGTGCGGCAGAAGTACGGGCGCGACGCAGTCGGGCAGATTGTCACCTTCGGTACGATGAAGTCCCGCGCGGCCGTGAAGGACGTGGGGCGCACTCTCGGCTTCACACCCGCGGAAACCGACGCGCTCGCGAAGCTCATTCCGAACGGGCCGGCGTACAGCCTGAGCGTGAAGGAAGCCCGGGAGCAGATTCCCGAGGTGAAGAAGCTCTATCGGGATGACGAGCGGTATCGTCAGCTTCTCGACTATGCGTCTGCCCTGGAGGGACTCTCGCGCCACACGGGGGTGCACGCTGCGGGCGTGGTGATAGCACCAGGCCCGATTGACGACTACGTGCCTGTGTGCACGCAGAACTCCAAGGGTGCAGGCGCAGGTAGTGACGAGCAGGTTGTAGTAACGCAGTACGACATGAACTGCCTGGAGAAGGCAGGCATGTTGAAGATGGACTTCCTCGGCCTCACGACACTTACGGTGCTCCACGATGCGGTGCAGAACATACGCGCTCGCACCGGCCGGGAAATTGACCTGGACACACTGCCGCTGGACGACGAAGCAACCTACCGCATGCTGCGCGCCGGACGCACGGCAGGGGTGTTCCAGTTCGAATCGCCGCTTGCAACCGACGTGCTCCGCTCCATGCGCTGCGACAGGTTCGACGACCTGGTTGCATCCAACGCGCTCATGCGCCCGGGGCCGCTGGATGCCGGAATGCACAAGGTGTACATCCGGCGCAAGCGCGGCGAGGAAACCGTTTCCTATGCGCTCCCCGAGCTGGAGCCGATTCTCGATAACACCTACGGCGTAATCACCTACCAGGAGCAGGTGATGCGTATTGCGCAGCTTCTGGCGGGAATATCACTCGCCGAAGCAGACGTATTGCGCAAGGCAGTGGGCAAGAAGGACGCCGCACTCATTCAGCAGGAACTTGGCAAGTTCATCGAGAAGTCCGTCGCGCGCGGTTACGACCGGAAGATCATCGAGGAGCTGGCGGGACAGATCGAGACGTTCGGTCGATACGGGTTCAACAAGTCTCACTCGGTTGCCTACTCGGTTGTTGCGTACCACACGGCCTACCTGAAGGCGCACCACAAGGCCGAGTTCATGGCTGCGCTGCTTTCGTCATGCATTGGCGATACCGAGAGCGTAATCAAGTACGTGAACGAGGCGCGGGAGCTTGGCCTCGAGGTGCTCCCGCCAGACGTGAACGAGTCAGGCTACAAGTTCACCGTGGTGGGGGAAGACCGTATTCGCTTCGGGCTGGGCGCTGTGCGCAACGTGGGTCGTGGCGCCATAGAGTCAATAATCGCTGCGCGAGATGGTGAAGGTGCGTTCACGGACTTCTTCGATTTCGTGGCTCGCGTGGACCTGCGCCTGTGCAACCGGCGTGTGTTCGAGGCACTGATCCACTCGGGTGCCATGGACAACCTGGGCGGGCATCGTGCCCAGTTCCTGGCAGTCCTGGACCAGGCAATGCAGGAGGCATCACTTCGTCAGGCAGAGCGCGAGAGCGGGCAGCACTCGCTCTTCGGCGGTGGTGGCGATGTGGAGCAGGGGGCCGGCGTGAAGCAGCAGCTGCCCAACCTGGCTCCGTTCTCCGAATCGGAGCGCCTGACGAAGGAAAAGGAGATACTCGGCTTCTACGTATCCGGCCACCCGCTGGAGCCGTACCGCGTGCAGTGCGAGCTGTTCGGCAGCCACACCGTTTCGCAGTTCGGCACCTACACGACCGACAAGATGAACATCGGTTGCGTGGTGACTGCCATCAAGAGGCAGATCAGCAAGCGGAGCGGAGCCGAGTTCGCCCGCCTCACGATCGAGGACTTCACCGGGTCAGCCGAGGTACTGGTGTTCCCCGAACGGTGGGCGGCGATCGGCGACACCGTGCGCACCGACATCCCGGTGCTCCTCTCGGGCGGGTACTCCAGGCGCGATGCGGACGCCGACAATCCGGCCTTCATAGTTGAATCGGTTCAGCGGTTTGCCGAGCTTCAGGCCAGCGGCATGGTACTGGTTGCGCTGTCGCTTACTGCCCAGGATGGCGCCAGGTCGCTTCCTCCTGGAATATTGAAGGACGTTCGAGCCGTGGTGGATGCTCATCCCGGGTCTGCACCGCTGGAGCTGCACTGGAGTGATGGGAACGGATCGCGTGCGCGATTCCGGTCTCGCTCACTTACCCTGTCGGCAAATACCGCCGCCCTCACTGAACTGCGGGCCCTGCTCGGCGAAGAGCAGGTCCGCCTCCTTCGCGGGAGTTGAATGTGGCAAGCCCTGCTCTTGACTTCGAAAAACCGCTGGTAGAGCTGGAGAAGGAGATTGAAGACCTGAGGAAGATGGCGGGTGATCGCCAGCTCAGCCTCGTTGAGGTGATCGAGCCCCTGGAGCACAAGCTTGACGAACTGCGAGCCGAGATCTATCGCAACCTCACGCCGCTGCAGCGGGTGCAGGTGGCGCGTGCCGCACGACGTCCGTTCATGCTCGACTACGTGCGCATGATTCTCACGGACTTCATCGAGCTGCACGGCGACAGACTGTTTCGTGAAGACGCCGCGATCGTTGGCGGTTGGGCGCGTCTCGAGGGAGAAACAGTGATGGTGATCGGCCAGCAGCGCGGCCGTGACACCAAGGAGAATCTGCACCGCAACTTCGGCATGCCGCACCCCGAGGGTTATCGCAAGGCACTGCGTCTGATGAAGCTCGCCGAGAAGTTCCAGGCGCCTGTTCTGACTTTCATTGACACGCCGGGTGCATGGGCAGGGCTGGGTGCCGAGGAGCGTGGCCAGTCCGAGGCCATCGCGCGCAACCTGATCGAGATGGCGAGCCTGCAGACGCCGATCGTTGCCACGGTAATTGGAGAGGGCGGCTCGGGCGGCGCGCTGGCACTCGGCGTTGCCGATCGGGTGATGATGCTCGAGAACGCGGTGTACTCAGTCATCACGGTCGAAGGTTGCGCCGCGATCCTGTGGAAGGATGCGAAGAGCCCGGAAATGCGTGAGAAGGCGGCGAGTGCCCTGCGCATAACGGCGCCCGACCTGTTCGAGCTGCGTGTGGTTGACGAGATCATTCCCGAACCGCTGGGTGGTGCGCATGCGGATCACGAGACGACGGCAGCTAACCTGCGAGGAGCGCTGGTGCGGCAGCTGGAGGATCTGAGGCGTTTGAAGCCGGACAAGCTGGTGCGGCGGCGGCGGGAGAAGTTCTTGAGGATGGGGAGGTACTCGGAGGGCTAGTGGGCTGTAAACGATATTCGTGGAGCATTCGAGCGCGCCTCCGTGCTCTTCGCCGGGGTTGCGCCTCCTTTAAATGACCCTGCAATTCCGGAGTCAGCGCTCGGGGCCAGGCTCGGGTGGAGGCTCGGCTGGGGCGAAGCGGCGCGAAGCGGAGCTTCGTCTGCAAGCGGAACCGGTAAAAAAAGCCTCACGCGGAGACGCGGAGGCCGCGGAGAGAAGCCTGGCGCATGAAACTCCAATCGCTCTGCAGTTCTCCGCGGCCTCCGCGCCTCCGCGTGAGACCGTCGTTTTCAACCTTCAGTGCGTAGTGGCCGGCACCGGTGAAGAGTGAGTAGATGGGAGGCAGTTGCACTTGAGGGCGCCTTGAAATAGCGCTGCTATTCCAGCGTCGGCGCGCCTTGGCGAACGACGCGTGTTCGCACTCGCGATACTACACGAATATCGTTTACAGCCCACTAGGTTTTTGGTGTTAGGTATTACGTATTAGGTATTAGGTGTTAGGCGGGGGCGTTGCCTCCGGACTGCCGAACGGTCGGGATCCCGGTGGTAGGTCGGGATCCCGGTGGCAGATCGGGATTCCGGCGGCGGGTCGGGATCCCGGCGGCGGACCGGAATTCCGGTGGCACATCCGGACCCCGATGGTAACTCGACTTCTCGAACGCGAGTCCCCTGGAGCCCGCTGCCCCGCGACGAAACCCCGAATCCGAGCCTCTAACATCTAACATCTAACACCTGATACCGAACCCCTGGTACCTGGCACCTGGTACCTGTCCCCACCCCATTACATTCCCCAGATGGACGCGCTGGTCGAGATCGCCTTCAAGGGGAACCGCAAGGAGTTCTTTCGCTGGACCGGCGACGAGCCGCTCGCCGAGAAGGCGCGCGTGATCGTCGAAGCCGACCGGGGAGAGGACCTCGGCGTCGTGTACAGCATTGGTGAGCTGGCCAGGCTGCGCAACGCCAGGCTCCCGCATGGCACCGCAGACGCTCCACCCGCAAGGTCCGTCCTGCGGGTGGCCAGCGAGACGGAGATTGCCGAGGCTGCCGTTCTCCGCGAGCGCGACGACGAGCAGGCTCGCCATCGCGCTCGGGAACTGGTGCAGCAGCACGGGCTTCTCATGAAGGTCACCGATGCCGAGTGGCAGCTCGACCGCATGAAGCTCACCCTGTACTTCACGGCCGAGAAGAGGGTGGATTTTCGCGCGCTGGTGCGTGACCTGGCGTCCACCTTCCGTGCGCGGATCGAGCTCAAGCAGATTGGCGTTCGCGATGAGGCCAGGCGCCTCTCCGGGATTGGCAGATGCGGACGCGAGTACTGCTCTGCGTCATGGTTGCCTGAGCTTCTCCCGATTAACCTGGGCATTGCCAAGGACCAGCGGCTTTCGCTGAACCCTACGCAGATTTCGGGTGCGTGCGGACGGCTCATGTGCTGCCTGCGTTTCGAGCACGAGTTCTATGTGCAGAGTCGCAAGCGCTTTCCCAAGGAAGGCAGGATTCTCGTGACGAGCGTTGGCGAGGAGAAGGTGATCGCCAATGACATTTTCCGCGAGAGTGTGCGGCTGCGTAATTCGGAAGGCGACGTGCGCGACCTTCCGCTGTTGCAATTGAAGCGGGAACTCGCAGCAGCTAACGAGAGTCCACTGGATGATGGCCCGCCGCAGACGATCGGCAGCGCTGCGCATGACTCGAACGAGCGGGTGCTGCCCGTTATGCGCGAGGCGGTACACCAGGAGGCAGGTGCATCGGGTACGTCTGGTATTCCGGTTGCGCCTCACGCTCCAAATGCTCCAACCTCAAAGGCGGCAGCGCCCGCGGAGGAGGCCTCCATCACACCGACTGAAGTCGAGGCCACCGCAGTGCCCGCAGCGCCTGACGTGACGGCCTCGTCGCCCGGTACAGCGGCTGGCGCCCCTCAGGCGGCAGACGCGGAAGCGCCAGAAGAGCACGTAAATTCCTCCGGCGAGAACGAAGGCTCACGCAGGCGCCATCGTCGTGGCCGCAGGGGCGGGCGCCGCTCCCGCGGACATGGTTCCAGCAACGACTCGGCTTCCGGCGGGAGGTCGCCTGACGACTCCACGCACGGCAGCACGGACAACCCTAGCGACCGGTAAAAGGGTGCAACCCTTCTTCATCACCACCGCAATCGATTACGCCAACGGCGATCCCCACCTCGGGCACGCCTACGAAAAGATTGGCGCAGATGCAATCGCACGCTACCACCGCCATGCCGGGTATGACGTTCACTTCCTCATGGGAATGGACGAACACGGACAGAAGGTTGCGCAGACCGCCGGCGAGCATGGTGTCACTCCGCAGCAGCTCGTTGACGACCTCGCGGCACGGTTCACCGCCACGTGGACGCAGCTGGGCATATCGAACGACCAGTTCATTCGCACCACGGACCCCGCGCATCGCGAGGGAGTGCAGGCGCTCGTGCGGCACATGTTCGAGCGCAGCCCGGATGACTTTCACGAGCGCACCTACGAAGGCTGGTATTGTGTAGGGTGTGAGCTGTTCAAACGCGAGAACGAAATCGAAGACGGACACTGTGTTCTGCACCCCACTCGCGAACTTCAGTGGACCGAAGAGCGCAACTGGTTCTTCCGCCTGTCCCGCTACGAAAAGTTCCTCAGGAACCTGCTGACTGACAATCCGCAGTTCATACAGCCGGAGTCCCGACGCAACGAACTCCTCGCGCTGATTGACAGTGGACTGGAAGACATCTCCATCACGCGCTCCAACCTGAAGTGGGCCATTCCGTTCCCGATACCCACGAGTGACGGAGACATTCAGGGCACGTGGGTCTGGTTCGATGCGCTGCCCAACTACGTGACGGCTATCGGCTACCCCAACGGGGAGTTCGAGCGCTGGTGGCCGGCCGTGCACATAGTGGGCAAGGATATTTCCAGGCTGCACGCAGTCGTGTGGCCGGCCATGCTGGAGTCTGCAGGCCTCGCACTTCCCAGGCGGGTCTGGGCGCACGGCTTCGTTCTTCTCGCCGGTGAACGGTTCAGCAAGAGTGCTGGTGTGAAACTGGACCTGCACGAGGCCATAACGCGATTCGGCGCCGATGCATTTCGCTACTTCCTGCTTCGTGAAGTGCCGTTCGATGCAGACGGCACCTTCTCCTGGGAGCGTTTCGAAGACCGCTACAACGCAGACCTCGCCAATGCACTCGGCAACCTGGCGAGCCGCACTACGGCCATGGTGGAACGGTACTTTGATGGAGTGGTACCCGCATCAACACGTGGCGACCTGGATGCGGCGGATGCCAGCGACCTCGCGGGATACCACGCCGCAATGGACGGCACCAACGGCTACCTGCTGCACGAGGCGCTCCGGCAGGTATGGCGTACCGTTGCGCGAGGTAATGAGTACGTTGACGCCCGCGCACCCTGGAAGCAGGCGAAGGACCCGGAACAGCGCGGGGCACTCGAGGAAACACTTGGCACTCTCGTGAGGCAGCTCGCCCGACACGCTGTATCCCTCGCGCCATTCATGCCGGTAAAGGCGGCTGAACTCTGGACCATGATCGGCGCTCCAGGAGATGTACACACCGTCACGTTCGCAGAGCTCGAGACCCTGGAGCCAGCAGGGTGGAGAGTCTCAAAGGGCACTCCGCTGTTTCCCAAGGAAAGCTGACTCACGCAGCAGGCGCTTCAATAGCACTATCGAAAGCGAGCGACGCAAACGGGGGGCAGAGTTCTCACTCTGCCCCCCGCTTCCTATCATCGGTCAACCGGGACCCCGATTACGGAATGGACGCATCACAAGCCGTATAGTTCGGATTGTTCTTCTCGTCCACCGGCACGATGAGGGACACCTGATTCCCCCACGCCTGTCCACCGTTCAGACCGATCGGCCCGTCAGTTCCCGGAACTGTGGCACTAGGACCACTCGGGAATACGTCGTCGGCCGCAAAGCCGTACTGCCTGATCATCCGACGCATGTCACCCAGCCTGTGCGACGTAAGGAAGAGCCACTTGGCACGTTCCTGGAAGTGGAGCTGTGCACGAGCATCCGCATTTCCCGGATCAGCCAGGCTGCCCAGCGTGGAGTTCTCACACCCGGCTGCACCCTCCGGACATGCATACAGTGCTGACTGTGCCCGAAGCGCGTTGAGTGCAGAGAGCCACGGACCACTCTGGCCGGCATCGAGCGCAGCCTCTGCCTCTATCAACCGGGCCTCCACCCCGGTGGCCACAGGTATCGGACTCTCACGCGTGGGATACTTCATCTGCTGAAACCGCAGTGCTGCCTGACGCTGCCCCACTCGCTGCGGACCAGCCGCTGCTATGAAGTATGGAACTCTGGTGTCACCGTCGTCGAAGGCTGTTCGATAGGCAATACCCTGATCGTCGGATACCGACCAGCGACCGAGGTTGTTCCTCCAGTTCCATACTCCATTGTTCTGCGCAGAAGTATTCGAGGAATGCTCGATCAGGTACTGGAACTCCACGGGCACATCTGCCACAGCGGCAGCGGCCTCGGCGAACCTGCCGAGGTTAACCAGAGCCCTGCCCTGACCCACACGAACCAGGTTCAGGATTCGCTCATCGCCTGCGGCGAGTGGCAGCGCTTCCTCGAAGCGCTCCAGCGCTCGCTCGAACACCTCGCTTGTGGAGAGCGGGTTTCCGAACTCGAAGTCATCCGTTTCCTCGTTGAACTCGGAGAACGGTACACCGCTGCAATAGTTCTCCCCGAAGTAGATGTACGAGAAACCGGCAAGAGCCAGTACTTCTGCGCGCTCCACCGGATCGCCATTGAACTCGGCAAACAGCGAAGCGCCTCTTTCTGCAGACCTGCGTGCGCGACTCATCTCACGGAACACGTCAGCATTCGTGCCGTTGTCAGCAGTCATCGCGCGCCTGTCCACCTCCTGCCTGGTGGGAAACGTGCCTGACGAATGAAGCTCGTCGGCAAGTAGTCCCGCCTGCAGAATCTGGCCTTCCTGAGCGTCCGTACCGCTGTACGCAACGATGAAATCGCGAATCACTCCCGCCCGTACCACGGGCAGAGAAGCGGAGTCGCCAAGGAAGTCTGGCGGAAGACGATCAGGGTCCTCCACGTCAATGATTCGATCGGGATCGCAGCCGGAGATCAGGCCGGCAACGAGCATGGTGCCCACCACGAGCACTCCCCGCCGAATCAGCAATCCTGTTTGGATATTTGCAAGCATGAGTGTGCTCTATGGTTAGAACGTGATCTGTACGCGT
>DATGOL010000032.1:0-2117 GCA_035306065.1 Gemmatimonadales bacterium
GCCTTCGAGTGAGGGCACGGGCCGCCCGTAGTTCCGCGGCTCCCGTGCCGGCAGCATCGGTCACGGAGGCGCGTGCGGCGTCAGGCAGCCGCACGCGCTCCGTTGTGCCGGCGATATTCCGCGGCGAAGGCTGGGAAGGCCTCGCAATGCCGCCGGGGTCACTTTCGCCCGCAATGTGGGCGCTGCTGGGAAGCGCTGCCGAACGAGCCATAAGGAACTGGCCGCCCGAGCTGCACGGCTATGCCGAGCCTCACGAGGTGGAGCCGTCCATGCGAAGGATCTGCCTCACGGTCCGGGACGCGCTGGAAGGCAGGCGGGCGGAGCTGACGGATGCGGAATCGCTACGTCCGCTGCGGCCGGTCCTGGACGCGCTGCGTTCAGAGTTCATTGCAGCCTCTCGTGAGGCGCCGTCCCGGCCGGACACCGCCGAGCTGCTCCAGTTGCTGGCCGCCATGGAGGGAGCCCAGCGTCTGCTGGACGACACCGCATCCGAGCGGTTTGCCGAACGACTGTCCGGAATGGACGCGCTGAATCTGGTGGTGGAGGTAGCGCACGACATGCGTTCTCCGCTCGGCTCGATCCTCTTTCTCGCAGAGCGTCTTCGTACAGGGCAGAGCGGGCCGGTGGACCTCGTGCAGGAGCGCCAGCTCGGCCTCATCTACAGCGCCGCCTTCGGGCTGAGTTCACTCGCCAGCGATGTAATGGAGCTGGCGCGGGGAGGGGCACGCCTCATCGGGCCGCACCCCATCGCATTCTCGCTCGGCGAGATCTATTCGAACGTGAAGTCCATCCTCCTGCCGATGGCGGAAGAGAAGCGGTTGCAGCTGGAGTTCGTGGGGCTCGAGGTGGACTGGCGTGTGGGGCATCCTGCAGCGCTCAACCGCGTGATCCTGAACCTGGCGACGAACGCCCTGAAGTTCACGAACGAGGGCAAGGTTGTGGTGGCTGCTACGCCCACGTCGCGTACTTCCGTGGAGTTTTCCGTGACGGATACGGGTCGCGGAATTCCGGACTCGGTGCTCGCAACGCTGTTCGATTCCTTCCGGCGCCGCGTGACGGATCAGAGCTACGCTTTCTCCAGTGCCGGGCTTGGGCTGGCAATCTGCCAGAAGCTGATTCGGGCTATGGGCAGCGAGCTCGTGGTGGACACGGAGCTTGAGCAGGGCACTCGGTTCTCGTTTGTGGTCGACGTGCCTGCTGCCGCCAGGATGTAGCCGAGGCTGCTATTCTGCATTGGACTCATGCAGTCCGTCGTTTTAGTGCCGAGCTCGCCATCGGTAATCCTTTCGAGACGGTGATCCGGTCTGTTCCCAGTCGTAGCCGATGAAGATTCTTCACGTAGTTGGAGCGCGTCCGAACTTTCCCAAGCTTGCGCCGGTGTTTCGGGCGGCGCGTGCGCGCGATTTGGAGCAGCTGGTGGTGCATACGGGTCAGCACTACGACGATGCCATGAGTGCGGCATTCTTCCGCGACCTGGGCCTGCCCGAGCCAGACCTCAACCTTGAGGTTGGTTCCGCTTCGCATGCTGTACAGACCGCGCGCATCATGGAGCGTATGGAGCCAGTGCTCATGGAGCACAGGCCAGACTGGGTTGTGGTATATGGCGATGTGAATTCCACGGTTGCCGCCGTGCTCGTGGCGGTGAAGCTGGGGATTCGTACGGCGCATGTCGAGGCAGGGCTTCGCAGCGGTGACCGGCGCATGCCGGAGGAGATCAACCGCATCGTTACCGATCGCCTTGTGGACCTGCTGCTCACGCCATCGCGCGATGCGAACGAAACGCTGCAGCTGGAAGGCATTCCGGAATCGTCGGTGGTGTTCGTTGGCAACGTGATGATAGACAGCCTGCACCACGCGCTCGACCAGCTCCGCGCGTCAGGCAGGCTTGTGACGACACCTGACGATGAGCGTCCCGTCGCCGTTACGCTGCATCGGCCGTCCAATGTGGACGACCCCGCCAGGCTGCCGGCGATCATGAGCGCGCTCGTGGAGATTGCCAGGTCGCGCAGGGTGATCTTCCCGTTGCATCCCCGGACCCGTGCGGCGCTTCGTGAGGCAGGGCTGGATACGGGCGACGTGGAACTGCGCGAGCCGATGGCATATCCCGACATGCTGGC
>DATGOL010000033.1:0-25988 GCA_035306065.1 Gemmatimonadales bacterium
GTGATCGACCCGACCAAGGTGACTCGCACTGCACTTCAGAACGCGGCGTCCATCGCAAGCCTGCTCCTCACCACGGAAGCGATCGTGGTAGAGAAGAAGGAAGACAAGCCTGCAATGCCGGCGCCTGGCGGCGGCATGGGCGGCATGTACTAAAAGCCGGCCAGCCGGATCTGAAAGGGGGTGGAGCCACATGGCTCCACCCCCTTTTTGTGTCTGCCATCCTCGCCGGAAGCAGCGTGGCGGCGGTCGGCGCTAACCGGCGGCCCTAACCACTCTGCCTATCGTCTCCCAGGTGCGAGTTGTCACTTCCTTTCCGTAGGCCTTCTCGATGAGCAGCATGAAATCCGGCGAATTCCCCGAGGGCACGTAGCTGCTGAAAATCTCCAGTCCGATCCGCGTGTGGATGTGCGCCCGGTCGCGGCTCTGCGGAAAATCGAGAGATACGTCGGTTGGCTGACGAAGAAAGGTTACGACGCGCTTGGAGCCCGGCGTCAGCTTGAAGGAGGCGTATGGGTCGGCGTCCAGCAGCTCGATGAGCGCATTCACTGGCCGCACGATCGTGAGGAACGTACGCCCCAGCTCCTTCTGCATTGCTCGTTCGGCTCTACGCTCGATGGACATGTTCGCACCGGCGCGCGTCGTGAACACCACATTCCCGCTCGATATCACCGTCTTCACATCAGTGAAACCAGCTGCCTCGAAGGCGCGGCGCAGGTTGGCCATGCTGGCATTCATGGGGCTGATGCCACGAAGGAATGCTGCGTACCGTGCCATGGTTCCGAGTGCGTATGATTACCAGAGCAGGCTATCGGGCGAGACAGACCTGGCCTGCCCACATGTGCCGCACGTGAGCGTCCGGCTCCGAAGAGTCCAGTGCACCCGCCAGGCCCCCTGCAGTGAACTCCACGCCGAGTGAGGTGCGGCGAATGTCGGTATCGTAGGCCGATTCCAGTTCAGACCTGCTGGAACCGATTCCTATACCACTTGCGGTCGTAAAGTCGCTATTACCTCTGATGCTCCAGCCCGCAAAGCCTGATTGCGAGAAGGAGAGGCTGAGATCGTTTGCCCAGGTTGCGAACCGTATTCCGCAGTCCGGATTCTCACCTTCCTCCGCCGGTCCAGTTCCGAGTACGCGGGTAAGCACGGCCACAACGTCGGCAGATGGCATACCGAAGGGCAATGGTCGGGCAGATCCGGACGGTATCAGGAAGATGAGCAGCCCATTGCCCTCGAGTGTGAGTGCTGCGCCGGTGTCTGCAAGCATCGGCGAGGCGATCTCACGAGGCAAGCTGTCGGCGACCTGCGAGTCTGACGGTGCCACGGCGGCACGTTGTAAACTGTCTGCCGTGGCCTCGCGCGAGTCTCCGCACCCCGTTGCCGGCGCGAGCAGGAAGATTGCAGCGCACAAACGGGGAAGGGAGCGTGACATCAGACTGGGAATGTGAGGTCTCCCGGTTCATCCGTACTTGTGGCTGGTTCAAGCGCCGAAACTCGTGCTCAACGCGATGCCGGTCTCGATCCGCTTTCTCGAGCACCTTCAAACTGCCGGTTGCTACCAGCCGAATTCCAGCTGCCCGCCGGCACCCGCCATGGTGCTCTGACGCCCCGGCTCGACAGGTCCGAGCACAACATCCTGTTCGGCAATACTCAACTTCCCGGAGAAGCGCACACGTCGCAGTCCCTTGCTTACTTCGTCATGTGCCATTCCCGGCTCGTTGCACTTCTCGCTCATGTGTGCGAGCACCACGTGTGACGTTCCCCGCCCGACGCAGCGCCTCACGAACTCGGAACATGCAGCGTTGCTCAGGTGGCCGGTTCGCGACGCAATTCGCTTCTGAACGACGAACGGGTACGGCCCGGTGCGCAGCATCTCCACGTCATGATTCGCTTCGGCAACGAGAATGTCCACGCCCGCGAAGGCGTCGCAGATAGAATCGGGTACGCTGCCCAGGTCATACGCGATGCCCGTGCGCGTTCCCGTGGTGAGGGAGGTCATGAGCAGCGCAATGGAGGCAGCAGCATCGTGCGGGGTGCGATGGGCAACGAGTTCCAGGTTGCCGAATCTGATTGCCGTGCCCGTCGTTATGGTGGAGAGGCGGCTTCCCGCCAGGTCCGCGCATTGAGCGAGCGTTCCTGCGGTTGCGTGAAGCTCCCATCCCCACCTGCGTGCCGCTACGCCCGCTCCGCGGCAGTGGTCCTGGTGCTCGTGCGTGATTACGCAGTGCGAGATGGACTCGGGCTCCACTCCCACGCTTCGCATGCGTTGCGCAAGCGTGCGTGCGGGAAAGCCCGCGTCGATGAGTATGCGTACGTCACCGCACTCCACCACGGCGGCATTGCCGCGACTGCCGCTCCCGAGCATCCACAACCTCATGGCTGTTCCGGGCTCCAGCGGGCGGCGTAGATCGCGCTGAGGTGGCTCTTGCCGCTACCGTCCAGCATCACCTGACGACGAGCCATTACGCGGCCGCAAACGTCTACGAACTTCTGCGCGTCGTATGTGCCGTAGGGCGTCCTGCCACCCCATGCGAACGGCGGCACCACCTTCGGTGGCATCTCACCATAAACGTTTGCACCGGCTCCTATCACACAACCGGTTGTGAGCATCAGGCCAATACCTGTCTTGGCGTGATCACCGAACATCGTTCCCAGGAACTGCATGCCCGTATCACGTATGCCGTCAGGCGTCCACAGCGCAACGGTGCCGTAGGTGTTCTTGAGGTTACTCGTAGTGGTGCCTGCACCCAGATTCACCCAGCGGGACAGGTACGAATGGCCCACAAAGCCATCATGTGACTTGTTGGCATGCCCAAGTACCACGCTGGAAGACATTTCCCCGTGCACCTTGCAAAACTCTCCAATGGAACAGCCGCGAACACTGCCGCCGAGTATGCTGGAGCCACGGCCAAGAAGCAGCGGTCCCGAGAGCCGGCTGAAGGCATGGACCTCGGAATCGTCGAGCAGGATCACCGGTCCTGAACGCGCGTCTATTACCACGTGCGGTTCAATGCGAGCGCTCCAGGCAGCGAGTACGGGATGATCGCCGAAAATGGTTGCCTGTTCAGGGCGGGACAGTGTGTCGTGCTGCTCCATCGCTATGGTGAGCAGGTCATCAACAAGTGTGTCCTGCAGCTGCCCCACCAGGTCCCAAACCTCGTGGAGCCAGCGTCCCTTAAGCGAGACCGCAGCGGATGTATCGGCTGAAGAAAAGGCCGACTCCAGCTCGTGAGGCTCGCAGGAATCCGTAAGACGCAGCGCTGCAACCTGCCCATCCACGACCCAGCAGGATGCTTCGCGCTCGTCCTGCAACGATGCATTCGCCGCAGGAGCACACCGTGCGTTGGCAACGATTGCTCCCCGGGGGAGCTGCGTTGTATGCACCTCGGGCGCATCGAACTCGGCGAAGCTTGCCAGATGCGGAGCAGTCACGATGCCTGCTGCTGCGTCGCCTGCTGCGCGCTCCCACCGCTCGCGCAGCAGCCATGCTCCCGTACGCAGCTCCGATACCGGCCGAGTGAGCGCGAACGGTTCAAAACGCCGAGCAATGGCGTCGTCCCAGAGATAGAGCGCGCTCACTTTGGTTCGCGAAGGTCGTCCGGAAGGGAATCGAGCAGCGTCTTGAGAGATGCGGCATGTTCGCTGGTGGTTACCAGCGTAATGCCCTCCCGCTCCACCACCACCAGGTCATTCACTCCAAACAGTACTATGGCGTTGCTCTCGGAGTGTACGACATTGTTCGTGGACAGCAGTGCGTGTACACGTCCATGCACTGCATTGCCCTCACCGTCCCGCTGCCTTACGCGCCCGAGAGAAGACCAGGTGCCTACGTCGTCCCATCCGAACGAGCCGTCCACAACCATTACACTGTCGCTTCGCTCGAGAACTCCGACGTCCACCGACACTGGCGTTGCCACTGCGGCGAAGAACGCGTCCGGTCCGGCCACGTCCATATCCATCGCTACGGAGAGCTCGGGTGTGAGCCGGCGAATCTCCTCCAGGAAGTCTGAGGCACGCCACGCGAAAATGCCCGAGTTCCACAGGCAGCCGGATGCAACGAGCTTCTCGGCAGTGGCGAGGTCCGGCTTTTCTCGAAAGCGTGCAACGCGCCTGACGCCGGCGGCAACCTGCTCACCCGGTTCGATGTAGCCGTAGCCGATGTCGGGTCGTACGGGCTCGATGCCCACGGTGACGAGGGCGCGGAGTTCGTCTGCAGCAGATGCCGCCTTACGAAGCGCATCGCGGAAACCTTCATCGTTGCCGATCGCCCAGTCGGCGTGCACGCAGACCATAACTGCGTCGTCACCGCCGAGCTGCTGCACGCGAAGGGCAGCGAACGCCAGCGCAGCCGCAGTTCCCGCCGGCCTTGGCTCGGCTATAACCTGCGCGTCAGGCACTTCAGGCGCCATCTCACGCACGCGCTCCGCAAGCTGCGCGTTCGTCAGGATGAGCGTCCTGTCCGCACCTGCCAGGGGTTGGAGGCGCTGCAGGGTGTCTTCGAGTAGTGAACGCTCTCCAACCAGGGGGAGAAGCTGCTTCGGCCTTTCAGGCGTGCTCAGCGGCCAGAAACGCGAGCCAACGCCACCCGCAAGCACGACAACCCACAGGTTCATCGGGCCTCGTCCTCATTCTCCGCTCCAATTCCGGCCAGCTGCACAGTGCGCTCGTACAGGCGCCGCGGGCTGAACGGCTTCGTCATGAAGTCGTCAGCCCCCAGCTCCATTGCACGCTTGTGCTGCTCGTCCTGGCCAGCCGCTGTAAGAATGATGCAGGGAATGTCACGCAGCCTTTCAGTGGAACGCATGTGTGCAAGAACATCCAGGCCACTGCGATGCGGCATCATGAGGTCGAGCAGCACGAGGCTGATGCGCTCCGAGTCGCGATCGAGCACGTTGATCGCCTCCTGTCCGTCATACACCAGGGTTACGCGGAAGGGCCCCTGCTCGAGCTTCATCTTGATGATTCGGCCAATATGCGGTTCGTCGTCTGCCACGAGCACATGCCGCAGTTCGGAACCGTTCGGAGACTGCATCAAACCAGGGACGCGATCTGCTCGCGGTGTTTGCGCAGTTCGAACAGCAGCGGCCCAATGTGCGAACCGGGGTTCGTGAGCACGAGGAGCAGTGCGTCTGTGGAAAGCACGGAGACGATAGCGAGCGTTCCGTTGAACTCGAGGAGGGCCGTAGTCAGGCCGCCACCTCGAGATGCGGCGCCCAGTTCATCTGCCGCGGAAACGATCGACGGAACGTGCGCGGCCAGATCGTCAGCGGCGAGTTCGTCGGCCTGTCCGTCGATCAGAAGACCGTCGCGACCGAGCACTACAACCGCGGCCACGCCATCCCGGCGTCGGAGTGCTGCTACCAGATCGGTGATGGAGGCCATGAGCTGGTTGGAGACGGTTGCCAAAAGGGGAAGTTGGGCCGTGCGCCTGGCGCTGCACGACGTCGCGAAGCTAGGGCTCGAGGGTGGTGAAGTCAAGCAATGCGCGGGGTGTCGAAGTGATGATCCTGCACATGGTTGGGCAATGGAGGCGGGGGTTCGCGTCGCTTGAATCCGGCCCCTCTGTGGGCTAGTCTTCGGCCTTGGCAAATACTTCCCTCGACGCACTACAGTGGCCTATCTGAGACTGCCCAACGCCTCCCAATGGGGCCCGGCCCGCTTTCGGCGCCTGGCCGGAATCGTACTGGCCACCTTCGCCGTTTCCGCCTGCGGAGGGGACGACCCGTTCGAGCCCACGCTCTCCGTGGTAGAGGAGACGGTGGAAGTATTCGCTATCAATGGCAGCGACCCGGGCCTGCCGAATGCCATGGCCCTGGTGACAAGCACGGGCACCGGGCGGCTGGCGCCGTTCGCATTCCGCGCCACTCCGAACTTCTTCTTCGACTTCGCGGTAGACCTGGACGAAGCCGGAACTGCCACCCTGTACCCCATGCTGCTGGTTGGCTCGATCCTGGGCGGCACGCACGAGGTGGGACTGCGTCCATACGACATTCCGTTCGAGGAGCTGCGCACAGCTCCCACCGACGGCTACGTGTTCGGTGAGGCGTTCGAGCTGTCTGAAGGAGACGTGTTTGCGGCAGTGTCCGTTCAGGCGCCAGTTTGCAGGACAGGGCTTTACATCATACCGAACGTCTACGCCAAGCTGCGTGTCGAGGAGATAGACACGGTTGCGCGATCAGTCACCTTCAGGGTGGTCGCTGACCCGAGCTGCGGTTTTCGCCGGCTGACTCCGCCCACAACGAACTGAACACCATGTACGACATTCGAATCCTGCGCGAAAACCTGAACGAGCTTCGCGCCGGTCTGGAACGTCGTGGTGTGCTCGCAGCGCTAGAGGAAACGCTCGCGCGAGCGGTGGAGCTGGACACCGAACGACGGGCATTGATCCAGCAGGTTGAGGAGCGCAAGGCGCAGCGCAACTCGAACAGCCAGGAGGTTGCGAAGCTCAAGCGCGCTGGTGCGAACGCCGATGAGCTGGTGGCGCAGGGTCGCGCGCTCGGAGAGGAGATTGCCGGCTTCGAGAGTCGCCTTCGTGAGGCAGAGGGTGAACTCAACGGCATTCTGCTGGAGCTTCCGAACACGACAGTCGAGGATGTACCTGCGGGCGGCGAGTCGGAGAATCGAGTGCTCCGCAGCTGGGGTGAGCCTCGTGAGGCCGGCAGCGTTCCGCCGCACTGGGACATCGCCGAGCAACTTGGCATTCTGGACCTGCCGCGTGCCGCGAAGATGAGCGGATCGGGGTTCGTGTTGTTCCGCGGCGCAGGCGCGCGACTGGTGCGCAGTCTCATCAACTTCATGATGGACCTGCACTCCACGGAACACGGCTACGAGGAGCTGTGGGTGCCAACGCTCGTTACGCGAGCCACGATGACGGGCACCGCGCAGCTGCCGAAGTTCGAAGACGACATGTACGGCGTGGCCGGCGACGACCTGTTTCTGATCCCCACGGCGGAAGTGCCCGTCACCAATCTGTACCGGGAAGAGATGGTGGAGGCGTCCATGCTTCCGGCAGGATTCTGCACGTACACACCCTGCTTCCGTCGAGAGGCCGGCGCCGCAGGCAAGGACACGCGCGGCCTGCTGCGCATGCACCAGTTCGACAAGGTGGAGCTGGTTCGGTATTCCGTACCGGAAGAATCGGGCACGGAGCACGAGCGCCTCACGTCGCACGCCGAAGCTGTGCTGCAGCGCTTGGGCATTCCGTATCGCGTACTGCTTCTGGCGGCAGGTGACACGGGATTCGCAAGCACGAAAACCTACGACCTGGAGGTGTTTGCGCCGGGGGTGGGGAAGTGGCTCGAGGTGTCGTCGTCCAGCAACTGCGGAGAATTCCAGGCTCGGCGCGCGAACATTCGTTTCAAGCCTGCTGGTGGTGGAAAGCCGCGCTACATACACACCCTGAATGCATCGGGGCTGGCGCTGCCGCGGATCGTGGCAGCATTGCTCGAGAACGGGTTGCAGCCGGACGGCAGTGTGCTACTTCCGGAAGCTCTGCACAGTTACGTGGGTGCGGAACGCATCACGCGGGCCTGATGGGCTTCACCTCGCCCGTCAGGCAGCACGGTGCGCTCGCGCTTTTCTGCAGGTGCTGCGACAGTTGAAGCAGTGATGTCGTCTCCGCATCTGCATGCGCTCGTACTGCATTACAGAGACGCGCACTTCGTTCTTCATGAACACCGTTTACAGTTCACCAGGATCCATCATGTCACGCACCGCGCCGGTGGTGCTCATGGCGGCCGGGCTCACTTTACTGCTCGGCTGGTACATCTTCTACACACGCGATGTCGTTACGCAGCTTCAACTGGAAGCGCGCAGCGAGGGCGTTATGTACGCGCGCGTCTGGCGCGCACTGAGTGACACTTCAGGAGAAGCTGCTGCCACCGCCGCACTTCTGGACCTTTCCCGGCATATTCGCGAGAAAGGCGTTCCGGTAATCGTTACGGATGCCGAAGGAAACCCCACGGCAGCGGCGAATCTGCCATTCGACACGCTACCGAGTATTACGGACCCTCGCGTACGGGAGTACATCGCGTTGCTGGACGCGCAGAACCAGCCGGTGGTTGCAGCGGACCAGGCGGTTCACTATGGGAACACTGTGCTCGTTCGCGGGCTGCGGGTGATTCCGCTTGTGCAGACGTTGTTCATCGTTCTCGTAGTGGGTGCGGGTATCTATGCCGTGAGGCAGCACGGCCGGGCTGAACGAGAGCGTACGTGGGCCGGGATGGCTCGTGAGGCAGCGCACCAGCTGGGTACTCCACTCACGTCCATCAGCGGCTGGCTCGAGCTCATGGCCGAACACTCCGGTGATCCGCTCACGTCCACGGCGATATCGCATATGCACGGCGACCTGGAGCGGCTGGAGCGAGTGGCCCACCGCTTCGAGCGAATAGGTCACCCTCCGCGAACGGACGACGTGGACGTGGGTGCGCTTGCCGGCCGCGTCAGCCAGTACTTCCGCCAGCGTGTACCGACGCTCGCGCACACAGTGAAGATCACGTTCAACGGTCCCGAGCATCCGCTCATCGTGCGTGGAGACTCCGTGCTGCTGGAGTGGGCACTGGAAGCCGTGGTAAAGAACGCGATCGACGTACTCGCGGGACGCGGCGGTACGGTGGCCATTTCCGTTGCTCCGGCAGCCGGTGATGCGGTGCGCATCAGGGTGTCGGATGACGGCCCCGGCATCGCTCGCGAGCACAGATCCAAGGTTTTCGAGGCCGGCTTTACCACCAAGGAACAGGGCTGGGGAGTGGGACTTTCACTCGCCAAGCGAATCGTGGAGCGCAACCACCGCGGAAGGCTGCAGCTGGCGCCAAGCGACCGTGGAGCGAGCTTCGACATTATCTTGACACGATGAATCTGCTCTTCGGAACACCGCAGCTCGAAGGCCTCAACCCTGCCCAGTCAGAAGCCGTTCGGCACACAGAGGGCCCCATTCTCGTGCTTGCCGGGGCGGGGTCCGGAAAGACCCGCGTTCTCACTTCGCGCATTTCGAGGCTGATCGAAGAGCACGGGGTTCGTCCGAGCGAAGTGCTGGCGGTCACCTTCACCAACAAGGCGGCCGGAGAGATGCGCGACAGAGTTGCGCGTCTGCTGGGGTCGAATCCTGCCGGCATGTGGATCGGCACTTTCCACGCAATCGGAGCGCGCCTGCTGAGAAGCTCTGCGCACCTGGTGGGTCGAACACCGAACTTCACGATCTACGACGAAGACGATTCGCTGGTCCTGCTCAAGCGCGTGATGGAGCAGGCGGGCGTAGACCACCGGACGTATGCGCCCAAGGCGGTTCTCGCGTCCATCTCCGATGCCCGGAATGCACTGGTAAGTCCGGAAGAATTCGAATCGCTCGCGCGGGATCCATTCTCGCGGAACGTGGCCGAGGTATTCAAGCGTCTCGAGCCGGCAATGCGTCGCAACAACGCCGTGAGCTTCGACGATCTTCTGGTGCTGCCGGTGAGGATTCTGCGCGAGAATCCCGATGTGCTCGAAAGCCTGCGTTCCCGTTTCCGGTACCTGCTGGTGGATGAGTACCAGGATACGAACCGGGCGCAGTACCAGTTCGTGAAGATGCTCAGCGGCGACCATGCGAACGTGATGGTGGTGGGCGACGACGACCAGTCCATATATGGCTGGCGCGGCGCCGACATTCGCAACATTCTGGACTTCGAGAAGGACTTTCCCGCGGCAACAATCGTGAGGCTCGAGGAGAACTACCGCAGTACTCCGCGCATTCTAGAGTTGGCGAACGTGGTGATTGCCGCGAACAAGGAAAGGAAGGGGAAGACGCTTCGCGCAACGCGACCGGATGGTGAGCGCGTTTCCCTGGTGGTTGCCGCGGATGAGCGGGATGAAGCCGAGATGGTAGCTGGCGAGATATTGTCGCGCCGCGCGAAGGGCAGGCTGCGTCTTCGGGATGTTGCCGTGCTCTACCGGACGAATGCGCAAAGCCGCTCGCTCGAAGATTCGATGCGCAAGCACTCCATACCGTACAGGCTCATCGGCGCCACCAGGTTCTACGATCGTCGCGAGATTCGCGACCTGATGGCGTACCTGAAGCTGATAGCAAACCCGCGCGACGACGAAGCCTTCAGGCGCGCTGTTGCGGTGCCCAGGCGCGGGCTTGGTTCCACCACTCTGGAAACACTCTCGGAGATGGCTCGTGCGGCCAATGTGTCGCTGCTGGAGGCAGCCACGCGCGCAGACCTCACTGCAGGTCAGCGCCCCGCAGCGCGCACTGCCCTCGCCGACTTCTCGCGACTCATCGAGGGACACCGGGAGCTGGCTCGTGAGGCTGCCGTGGATGAGATCCTTCGGAGCCTGATAGACGCCATTGATTACGAGAAGTATCTCCGGGAGGAAGGTCCGAAGGGTGAGGAACGCCTGGAGAACGTACGCGAGCTCATGGCAGGTGCTGCAGAAACCGTGGCGGACGAGGGAGGAGAGGTTGGGCTCTCGCCGCTGGATCATTTTCTTCAGCAGGCAACACTCGTTGCGGGTGTGGACGCGCTGGATCCGGACGCAGACGCCATCACCATGATGACGCTGCATAACGCGAAGGGGCTGGAGTTTCCCCTGGTGTTCGTCACGGGCCTGGAAGACGGGCTCTTCCCCCTGGCTCGCGCGTATGATGACCCGGCCATGATGGAAGAGGAACGGAGGCTGTTCTACGTGGGCATCACGCGCGCGGAAGAAGTGCTGATTCTGTCGTACGCCGAGCAGCGCAGGAGGAACGGAGAGCTGCTGCCGGGGAAGGCATCCGGTTTTCTTTCGCAGATTCCAACGGAGCTTCTGGACCGGACTCGCACCGCGCGTGCCCGCAGCACGGGTCGTTCGGCGTTTGCCGATCTCGAGTGGGGAAGTACGGGCGGAGCGTCGGAAGGTGGCTGGGGCCGGAGTTCGTGGAACGCTGGCCGTGCCTCGTCCAGGCCGGCCGGTGGTTCGGTAGGCTCCCTGGGGTACGGCATGGATTCGCCTGCTTCGTCAAGCGGCCGATCTGCTCCCTCACGACGGTCGCAGCCTGCCGCACCGGCGCCCGAGGACGAATCGCAGGACGCAGCCGTGATCGCCGTTGGTGCGCGCGTGAGGCACCGGAAGTTCGGCGCCGGCACGATTGCCGAAATCACCGGAGCGGGCCGCGACAGCAAGGTGAGAATTGATTTCGACGACGAAGAGATTGGCCGCAAGACACTGGTAATTGCGCAGGCGAACCTGGAAAGGGAGTGGGAATAGGCATGGCAGTCTCGAAGGACGAAGTAATGCACGTTGCGGGACTCGCGAGGCTTGGGGTGGAAGCCGAGCGAGTGCCGCAGCTCGTTGCAGAGCTGAACTCGATACTCGCGCACATGGACGTGCTCCAGCGGGTGAACGTGGAGCGGGTGCAGGCAGCAGAGGGAGTCGGCGGGCTGGGTATGCCGCTTCGGCCCGACGAAGGTCCGGCAGTGGCGCTGGATCGCCCGCTCAGTTCGTTCGCGCCCGAGATTCGCGACGGCCTTCTGCTCGTGCCACGGCTGGATACACACGGTGACTCCGACCCGGAGGGCGAAGCGTGAGCGCGAAGTTGGAGTCAGCTGTATCCACAGCTGTAAGGGTGCTTGGCGGCGACGTGCGGGCTGCGGAAGTGACCAGTGCCGCACTGGCGCGCATGGACGCGGTTGAAAGCGGCGACGGTGCGCTCAATGCCATTGTGTGGCGTGATGAAGACGGTGCGCTGCAGCAGGCCGGCGCGGTGGACGTGAGCATTGCCGGCGGTGAGGACGCGCTGCCGCTTGCCGGCGTTCCCGTGGTGGTGAAGGACAACATTGCCACACTGCGCATGCCTACTGCTTGCGGCTCACGCATTCTCGAAAACTACGTAAGCCCGTTCGAGGCATCGGTCGTGAGGCGGCTGCGTGCGGCCGGCGCGGTGATCGTAGGCAAGGGAAACATGGACGAGTTCGCAATGGGCTCGTCTACGGAACACTCGGCGTTCGGTCCAACGCGCAATCCGGTGGATATCACGAGGGTTCCGGGCGGCTCGTCAGGCGGTTCCGCAGCAGCGGTCGCTGCCGGCGTCGTGCCCATCGCGCTCGGCTCCGAAACCGGCGGCTCGGTGAGGCAGCCGGCATCGTTCTGCGGAATCGTTGGCGTGAAGCCAACGTATGGCAGGGTGAGCAGGTTCGGCCTGGTGGCGTTCGCCTCGTCACTGGACCAGGTGGGAGTGTTCGGAAGGAACGTGCAGGATGCAGCGCTGGCCCTCGAAGTCATTGCGGGTGCCGATTCGAATGACGCCACCAGCTCGGATGTGATGGTAGATAGCCTGCGGGCTTCGGAAGACGACCTGTCGGGCATGGTTATCGGGAAGCCGCGTGAGTATTTCCCCGAATCGCTTGCTCCCTCTGTTCGAGAGAAGTGTGATCGCGCGCTGGACGCACTTCGCAGCAGGGGTGCGGAGATCCGGGATGTGTCACTGCCTCACACCGAGCTCGCCGTACCCGTGTATTACATCGTTGCGCCGGCGGAGGCATCGTCGAACCTCGCGAGATTTGACGGCGTTCGGTACGGCATGCGGGTTTCGAAGCCCGCGCTGCGCGACATGTATGAAGCAACGCGGTCCCAAGGTTTCGGGCCTGAGGTTACGCGCCGCATACTGCTCGGCACGTACGTTCTGTCCGCGGGCTACTACGATGCCTACTACCGCAGGGCGCAGCAGGTTCGGGCGCTGATTGCGCAGGACTTCACCGACGTGTTCAGCGGAGGTGTGGATGCGCTGTTTACGCCTACCACGCCGTCGCCGGCGTTCGCCTTCGGTGAGCGCTCCGATCCCTACGAGATGTATCTCAACGACATTTTCACTGCCACGGCAAATCTTGCCGGAATCCCGGGTATTTCAGTGCCGATAGGGCGAGTGAACGGCTTGCCGGTGGGTGGCCAGATTCTGGCGCCGCACTTCGAAGAAACGACCATGTTCAAGGTTGCACACGCGCTGGAAACGGCACTCGGCGAGGAGGCAGTACGATGACTGCGCCGGAACTGCTCGAGAAGTACGAGATGGTGGTGGGGCTCGAAGTGCACGTTCAGCTCTCCACCAAAACGAAGGCATTCTGTCCGTGCTCAACACAGTTTGCCGCTCCACCCAATTCGAATACGTGTCCGGTGTGCCTTGCGCTACCTGGTGCGCTGCCGGTACTCAACGAGAAGGCAGTTCAGCTTGCCGTGCGCACGGCGCTCGCGCTCGGGTGCAAGGTGCACGAGGTGTCCGTGTTCGCGCGCAAGAACTACTTCTACCCGGACCTCCCCAAGGGCTACCAGATTTCGCAGTTCGATCGGCCGCTTGCCACTGAGGGGCACCTGGAGATTGGCAGTGCTCCGGACGGAACACCCCTTCGTGTGGGCATAACGAGGGTGCACATGGAGGAGGACGCGGGCAAGTCCATCCATGACCGCTTCACTGCGGCCACGGCGATCGACCTGAATCGTGCCGGGGTACCGCTCGTGGAGATCGTGAGCGAGCCTGACATGCGTTCTTCGGCCGAAGCCGGTGCGTATCTGCGCACACTAAAGCAGGTGCTGGAGTATGCGGAGGTGAGCGATGTGAACATGGAGGAGGGAAGCCTCCGCGTTGATGCCAACGTGAGCGCGCGGCTTCGGGGTGAAACGAAGCTGGGCACCAAGACGGAAGTGAAGAACATGAACTCGTTCTCGGGAGTGGAGCGCGCCCTCGAGGTTGAGTTCCTGCGTCAGTGCGAGGTTCTCGAACGGGACGAACGCGTGGTGCAGCAGACCATGCTGTGGGATGGCGTGCGTCGTGAGGTGCGACCTGCACGCGCCAAGGAAGGCAGCCATGACTACCGCTACTTCCCCGAACCGGATCTGCCACCGCTGGTGCTCACGACGGAGTGGATCGAAACGCAGCGTGAGGCACTGCCGGAGCTTCCGGCCGCGCGGAGGGAGCGTTTCTCGGAGAAGTATCGGTTGAGCGACTACGACATCGATGTTCTCACCTCCGACAGGGCGCTGGCCAATTACTTCGAGGAAGTGGCGCTTGCGCACGGCGATGGCAAGACAGCCGCCAACTGGGTGATGGGAGAGGTACGGGCAGCGATCAACGCGCGTGGGGTGAGTATCGGTTCACTTCGCATGCGTCCGGCAGACCTGGCGCGGCTGCTGGACATGATCCGGGATTCGCTCGTGAGCAATGCTGCCGCGAAGACGGTGTTTGCGCTGATGCTGGAATCGGGCGAGCAGCCCGAGGCGATTGCGAAGGCCGAAGGCCTGCTGCAGGTATCCGATGATTCGCAGCTTGCCGGCTGGCTGGATGAGGCGATCGCGAAGCACGCTTCAGAGTGGGAGCGGCTTCGTGCCGGCGAGCGGAAGCTCACCGGCGTGCTGGTTGGTGCGGTGATGAAGCTTTCGGGCGGTCGCGCAGACCCGAAGCGCGTCAATCAGATGTTGTCGGAACGAGCGAGCGTGTCGTAAATTGGCAGTTCGAGGCCAGCCGCGTACGAGAGTGTGGTGCGCGGCAGGCCGAAGTACCTGGCTGCCTGGCGAGCGACGTGTGTCCCGCCACCACGCTGGATAGCCGTCCGCCTCACGCGCTTGGCGAACCGCAGCTGATCGTCGCCGGCCGGGTCCAGGCCATAGGGCACCGACTCATCGAACCGGTTGAGCAGGTCCACTATGAAGTCGAACGATCGCTCCAGGTATCGCGCCACGGACAGCTCGTCCAGATCCCAGCGGCTGTTCTCCACGAGCAGGTGAAACACGCGCTGCCACGACTCGGAGTCGGCTGCCACCACCATGCCGCGGAAGATCCTGCGGTTCGTGTGGGTGGAGAAGATGGTGGGGCTGAGTATCCGGTCGAGGTGCGCATCCGAACGCGAGTGATCACGAAGCAGCAGTTCGCGCGCATTCCGGCTGAACCGCTCACTCAGGTGCGTTTCGAACCTGCTTTCCCAGTAGCTGTGGCCTAACGCGGAGGTGCTGGAGGTCACGGCCAGTTGCCGCGGCACGAAGTAGTTGTGCGCTACCGCGTCTGCAGACAGGTGCGCCAGGTATCCGAGCCCGAAGGCGCGAAGCGGGTCGTCGTCTCTTGCCCGATCATAGATCTCGAGCCCCACTACCCAGGAATGACAGTGACGCCCAACGGGCGCGTACTTCTTGGCGATGCTGGAGTCGGCAGCAATGCTCCCATACAGGAAGTCGTATGGGAATGCCCTCAGGAGGTCAGCGACGCTCTGGGGCAGCAGGTGAAGAGATGCCAGCACAGCGTCTCCCAGCGCCACGTGGGTTCCGGGAGTCC
Source organism: Gemmatimonadales bacterium (assembly GCA_035306065.1). GTDB lineage: Bacteria > Gemmatimonadota > Gemmatimonadetes > Gemmatimonadales > Gemmatimonadaceae > JBBQHX01. The sequence goes on from DATGOL010000033.1 coordinate 15,272, forward strand.
AGGCGTACGCCACGTCTGGAAACAGCGCTATGGTCAGTAACGCCAACGCCAGGAACCCCGGCGTCATGCCCCGGCGCATCGGCGCGAGGCATGCCCGCGCAACTCGCAATAAGACCTGAGTTGCGCGGTGCGTGCGTAACCCGCTGGTCAGACGCCGAGGCGGCGACGCTGGCGCCGCATTGCCTTGCGCAGATCCTTCAATTCACTCTCCACCGTGTCGCTGATCGCATCACGAGCGGAGGAGATGACATCTCCCATCTGGTCGCGCACGGCGGACGGGTCGAGCGATGCGCCGATCGCGTTACGGCGGGCCGTAGCCCAATTGCGACCGCGTCTGACCATCCGCTGCGTAGGCGTACGGCGCGCCTCACGCATGCCAGTGGCTACGAGCAGCGTGGCGGTTGCGCCAACGGCGGCACCTATCAGCGCAGCAGTCAGAAGGTCGTACTGGTGGTCTCTGTCCATATCCATGTGATCCTCGTAAGCCCTAACGTCTGCGGACGCGCGGGCGCGTGGGTGGGAGGTCGGTGACCCCGTCGTAGTCGTCCTCTGTATCATCCTCTTCGTATTCCAGGTCGAGGTCAGGCGCCTGCTCCAGCAAATCTTCAGCTACGGCGCCAAAGGACTGCATTCCCGTGCGCACGCCTCGCGCCGTGGATGCTGAACGAACGAAAATGTCTTCGGCTTCCTCCTGTACTACCTCCAAAAGCGCATTGAACTCGCGAACCTTTCCTTCGGTTGACCGGATCGCTTCCTGCACCCGCCGGTTCGCACCATTCACCGTGTCGCTCACGTTCTGCACATCCGTTCGAAGCGATGTGGTGATGTAGTGAACGTCGTCTGCAATCGCACTCGCGTGCTTCACCAGCGGCATCATGTCGTCCTGCACCCGGTCCAGAAGCTTGTTCAGGCGCGCGTGCGTCTTGCGGAGATTCAGGGCAGCAGGCACCAGCGCGGCCACGAGCACCAGAATGAGGACGGAAGTAAGCCCGGAGGCCACGCTCGTGATCTTCTCGAACGTGCTGGGATCTTCCGTGATCGTTCTCGTGACGATCGTGTCGGGCAGCGCCTGTGCAAGCAGGAAGGGCAGATCCGAGGCGATTCGCTCAAGCATCGTTAAGTGTGGCGGAAGGGGAACCGATCAATGCGAGGGGATGGAGGTGCAAGGGAAGGGCCACGGTCGTGTACCGTCTGCCTCTACTGATCAATCCCCGTCGAGCTCGCTCGCCAGACCAACTGCTCGCGACACCGGTACGGTGAACACGATACCCACCCCCGGCCGCTCCAGGCTCCCGCAGGTCTCCTGTATCATCGCGATTACTTCATCCACCTTCGAGTCTTCCACCACGCAGAAAAGGGTGCGATTCACCGCCCGGGACCGGGCATAGAGCGAGCGCACTCCGGCAAAGATCGGCACGTCGTGGCTGAGCACGCGCCCCATACCTTTGCTTTCAATCACGGTGGCGCCCGTGATGCCCAGCTCCACGAAGCCCGCGAGTACGTCGTCCACCCGCTCCTCGTGATTGATTACCGCGACAAGAAGTTGCATGACAACCGGTTAGAGAACCCCCTCACTCTGACTCGCAATCGTATGCGTCGGCCCGCTCCAGTGTCAAGCTAATGACCGGCGCCATCAGCGCTCCGGGTTGACCATACCTTCGGCTGTAACAAAGTTTCGCCGTTCACGACGCCAGGACTGACTCCCCTTCTGCACGAAGCAGATCGCCCGGCGCGCCCATACTCCCGACTCCACTCGCAGTGCAATACATAGTCGAGGGCGGCCTCAAGCTGTCCGGCACCATTCGGCCTGCAGGCAACAAGAACGCGGCCCTGCCAATTCTCGCTGCCACCCTGCTCACCGACCAGCCGGTGACGCTCACCAACGTGCCGCGCATTCGCGACATCGAAACGCTGGTCGAGCTCATGCAGTCCATCGGGCCCGAGATCGAGTGGACCGGCCAGAATACCCTGCGCGTTCATGCCCGCGAAGTTCGACCCACCGAAATCGACCGGGAACTGGCCGCCCGCATTCGCGGGTCGATCCTTCTCGCCGGCCCGCTTCTGGGCCGCTGCGGACGTATAACACTGCCTCCACCCGGCGGAGACGTTATCGGTCGCAGGCGCCTGGACACTCACTTCCTGGCCCTGGGCGAACTGGGCGCCGAGTTCAACCTGAGCGACGTGTTCGAGCTCAGGACGAACGGTCTGGTTGGCGCTGACATCTTTCTGGACGAGCCGAGTGTGACCGGAACGGAGAACGCGATGATGGCGGCCGTTCTCGCGAAGGGCACAACGGTGCTCCGCAACGCTGCGTGCGAGCCTCACGTTCAGGACCTCGGCAATTTCCTGGTTGCGCTCGGCGCGAACATCGACGGCATCGGCACGAATCGAATGATCATTGAGGGCGGCAGCCTGCTCGGCGGCGGCTCGCATGCGATCGGCCCGGACCACATTGAAGTCGGGTCATTCCTGGGCCTGGCAGCGGTAACCGGCTCGGAGCTGCGGATTGCCGGCGCGGGCGTGAGGCACCTTCGCTCCACGCTGATGGGCTTCGAGAGGCTTGGCATCTCCTGCCGCACCGAGGAAGACGACCTGATCATACCCGCCGAGCAGGAGCGCAGGATTCAGAGTGATCTCGGCGGACATGTACCAACGTTGTCGGATCAGCCGTGGCCGGCATTCCCGGCAGACCTGATGTCCATCGCCATCGTAACCGCCACGCAGTGCGAAGGGCTGATTCTCTTTCACGAGAAGATGTTCGAGTCGCGAATGTTCTTCGTGGACAAGCTGATCGGAATGGGCGCGCGGATCGTGATGTGTGATCCGCACCGTGTGATTGTTGCGGGTCCTTCTGCGTTGCGCGGAGCGACGCTGGAGTCGCCGGATATTCGTGCGGGAATGGCAATGCTGCTCGCGGCGTTATGCGCAGAGGGCGAGAGTGTGATCAACAACGTGGGACAGATCGAGCGCGGCTACGAGCGAATCGATCAGCGTCTCAATGCTCTCGGTGCGAACATTCGTCGGCTAGAGCGCTGATGCTCAGTGAACCGGTGTGGTGCGCTGAAGCGAAAGGCGGCGATTGATGTACGGTGGACTGGAGCGGCAACTGACGGACCGGAGCCTGTGGAGCGTGGAGGCGCCGGGCTTTGCCGAGCTGGGGGTGACGGCATTCACCACCACCCGTGAGGCAGGCTCCTTCGCCGTTGCCAGCGATGAACCGGCAAGGGTGGTGACGGAGCGCTGGGGCGCGCTGCAGACGTCACTCGGCGAAGCAGGGAGGCGCCTGGCGAGTGCATCGCAGGTTCACGGGAGTACTGTACTGCTGCACGTGGCCGGATGGCATGGCATGCTGCGTTCCGAAGGAGCAGACGGGCATGTAGATGGCGAGGAGCGGGTTGCGATGGCCGTGACTGTTGCGGACTGCACGCCGGTATTCATGGCGCACGCGAATGGCACCACGGGGGTGCTTCACGCGGGCTGGCGCGGCGTTGCGGCGGGGGTGGCCGAGGAGGGCGTGCGGATGATGGCGCAGGCAGGCGCGCCAGCGAGAGAGCTCAGGGTACATCTCGGCCCCGCTATATGCGGCAGCTGCTACGAGGTTGGGCCGGAAGTACACGCGGCGCTCACTGGCGAAACGGTTTCGGTGCCAACTCCAATTGACGTGCGTGCGGTGCTCCGCGACCGCCTGTTGCAGCTGGGCGTGCGCGATATCAGCGTGAGCGATGCTTGCACGCGGTGCAACAGGGACAGGTTTTTCAGTCATCGTGGCGGCGACACGGGGAGGCAGCTGGCGGTGATCGTTCGAGATCCACGACTGCGGAGGCTTTAGGCGCCAGGAGTTGCGCAGCCGGCGCGCGCGCCGGCTGCGCGGCAGATCGGATCTGAGGGCATCCAGATGGTCGTCCGGCTTGACCGGCCCACCGGGAACGCCTACCTTCAGTATTGTGAATGCGGCGCAAAGTGCGTCGCGCGTGCGATGTGGGGCAGTTAGGCCCACATTTTTTTATTCCGTATCATTGGGTCCGAACAGGTGGGTGAAGCGCTGGAAGCTCTTGCACGGGAAGCGCTTACGCCACTCGGCTTCGAACTTGTCGAGTTTCGGCGTGGGGGTACTCGTTCACGCCCGCTTCTCGAGATTCGCGTAGACCGGCTGGATGGCGAGCCGGTACTCGTAGACGACTGCGCGCGTGCTTCAAGGGCAATTGAGTCGCTGCTTGATGGCTCCGGGCTGATACCGGAGCGATACGTGCTGGAGGTGTCCTCTCCGGGGGTAGAGAGGCCGTTGCTTACGGCTGCGCACTGGCGCCGATTCGTCGGACGCCAGGTGTTGTTGAAGAGCGCGGAGCTGGGCGAGCGGGCGGAATACCGCCTGCAGGCAGTGCAGGGAGAAGATGGATCTGAAGTGGTGGTGCTCGTGGACGCGAAAGGCGTGGAGCATCTGGTGCCGCTTTCCGCGATTGCGGAAGCGCGGCTGGTGTTCAATTGGAAACGGTAACGAGGGTTCGGATGGTCGGTTCGGCAGAAATTCTTGCGGCGATTCGAGAGCTGAGCAATGCCAAGCAGCTCGATCGTTCCGAACTGCATGAGCTACTGCAGGACGGCATCTACGCTGCGCTGGCCAAGAAGCACGGTCCAACGGTGAAGGCCGAGGTGGACATCGATGAGGAGAGTGGGAAGATCAACATCGTCCTGCTCAAGACCGTCGTTGCCGAGGTCACCGATCAGGCGTGCGAGATTTCGCTCGAGGAAGCTCGCTTCTATGACGAAGGCTTCGAGCCTGGCGACGTTTTGGAGAGCGCGGTTGACTTCAACCAGTTCGGCCGTACTGCCGTGCAGGCAGCCAAGCAGCGCATTCTCCAGAGAGTGCGTGAAGGTGAGCGCACGCGTATCCGCGACGAGTTCGCCGGCCGCGTTGGTGATCTGCTCTCCGGCGAGGTTCAGCAGATCGAGCGTGGCAAGCTGGTGATAATGCTGAATCGCTTCCGCGAAGCGGAGGCGATAATGCCGTATCGCGAGCAGAATCATCGTGAGCGCTTCCATCAGGGTGAGCCCATTCGCGCCGTTCTGAAGAGAGTGGAGGAGACGCCCAAGGGTCCTCGCCTCATCTTCAGCCGTTCCGACCCGATGTTCGTGGCTGCGCTGTTCAAGCTCGAGGTGCCGGAGATACAGCAGGGCATAGTGGAGATTCGTGCCGGTGCTCGTGAGGTGGGGAGCCGCACAAAAATCGCCGTGTTCTCTCGCGACGACTCCATCGATCCGGTTGGCGCATGCGTCGGTGTAAAGGGTTCGCGCGTTCAGGCAGTCGTGAACGAACTGGGCGGCGAGCGAATTGACATCGTGCCCTGGTCAGCTGATCCGGAGCGCTTCTCCAAGCTCGCGCTTGCTCCTGCGAAGGTTGCGCGTGTGTTCAGTGATCACGAGTCCCGCACCATTCAGGCAATCGTGGACGAAGACCAGCTTTCGCTGGCCATCGGACGCAATGGCCAGAATGTGCGTCTCGCCTCCGAGCTTACCGGCTGGAAGATCGATCTTTACTCCAGCCGCGAGTGGCTGGAGCGTGGCGGAGATGCGCCGCTGTTCGCGCCGCTGCCTGACGAAGAGGAGGGCGTTGACGTTCCGCTGCATGAGCTGCGTGACCTGTCTGCATCCATCGTCGCTGCGCTGGAAGCTGCGGGTTACCGCACGCTTAACGACATCATTGACCTCGAGCGCGAGGACTTCCTTGGCACGCCGGGGCTGTCGCTCGACGACGCGGAGCAACTGGTGGGCATGCTGAACGACCTCACCGAGGAAGGGGTGGACAATCAGGGTGCTGCAGTGGATGCGGCTGAAGCAGAGGCGCCGTCAGGCTCCACGAGCGAGGAAGGTGCCGCAGTTGATGGAGCGGCCGATCGTGGTGACACGGGGCCGGAATCAGGCGGGGGTAACTGACTCTGGAAGAGCAAGAGTATCGGAAGCTGCTGAGGCTTGTGGGCTTGGGTGTTCGCGCACGCACGGCCGTAGTTGGCGTTCAGCAGGTGCGCGAGGCCGCTTTGCGTGGTCGCCTGCGGCTTGCCGTGGTGGCGATGGACGCCTCGCGACATAGCTTGGACAAGCTGGTTCCGCTGCTGGATGCTCGCCGCGTTAACAAGCTGGAAGTGCCGTCGGCGTCGGAACTTGGCGCAGCGGTAGGACGTGAGTCCACGGTTACGGTAGGTGTTCTGGATGGAGATCTCGCGCGCGGCATTCGCGCGCTGGCGGCGCCTGCACAAGCGGGCACCGGTCGGCTGGGACGCGCGCCGAGCGCGCGATAGGAGGCAGGTTTGAGCAAGCTTCGTGTTCATGACATGGCAGGTGAGTTCGGGATCTCGAACGATGAGGTGATAAGCCTTCTTCGTTCGATGGATGTGCCCGTGCGCAGCCATTTATCTCTACTCACCGATGACCAGGTGGCACGTGCGCGTGCTCGCTGGGAGCGTGAGAAGCGGCACCGTGCGGAGAAGGAAGCCGCTTCATCGGCGCCCACCCCAACCCGCCGCCGCCGCGCAGCCGCCCCAGAGCCGGTTGCCGCACCGCCTACCTCCGTCCCGGAGCCGGGCGCCGTAAGGCGTCGCCGTCGTGCAGACGTCGAGGCCGCGCAGGAGGAGGAAGCAGCGGAAGAAGCTGCCGCAACCGAAGCAGCTGAGGCTAGGCGAGCAGCCGAGGCCGCGAGCGCTTCCGTGGCTGATGCGGAAGCAGAGGCACCGAGCACTCCGGCAGCTGCCGAAGATGCTCCGGTGCGCAGGGAGGCGACTCCCACCGCGGAAGCTGCACCGGAATCCGATAGTGCCAGCGCGCCCGCTGAGGAAGTGAAGGCACCTGCTGCGCCCGAGCCGGCAGCCGCGAAGGCGGAGGAAGCGCCTGCGTCCGCGCGTCCGCGTCCGGTTGCGCCTGCTGCGGCGAAGCCGGAGAAGGAGGTGCCCGTACCGAAGGCAGCGCCAGAGCCCGGTACTGCGGCGGACAGTGCTCCGTCCACGTCGGCTGCAGAAGCAGACGTCGCCCAGCCGCCTGCGGCAGGTCGCCGTCCCGCTGCACCTTCGCAGCCGCAGCGTCCGCAGAAGCCCGCGGCGGCAGCTTCGGCTCCGCCGGCAGCTTCACGTCCACGTCCGGCCAGCCCGGCAACGTCAGGCGGTCCGCAGCGTCCGCGTCCGGTGGCGTCGAGCTCGGGTTACGTGCCGCCGCGTCCGGTTGCGTCGGCCGCGCCCGGCAGCGCCACCACAATGCCGGGTCGTCGCGATGAAACACGTCGCCCGCCCGCTGCGGGTGCTGGAGACAAGACTGCGCGACGCGGCCGCAAGGGAAGGCGTGGCAGCGTGGACCAGGAGGCGGTGACCTCGAACATCAGCCGCACGATGTCTGCGCTGCGCGGCACCACGGGTGGCCGTCGCGGTCGTCGTTCGGCAGATGCTGGTCCCAGCCGTGAAGAGGTTGCGGCAATGCGTGCCGCGGAGGCCGAGAAGGAACGCCTGACGATTCGCGTGAACGAGTTCGTTACGGTGAGCGAACTCGCGGAGATCATCAAGGTTCCCGCCACGCAGATCGTTGCGTTTGCGTTCAAGACGCTTGGTCTCATGGTCACGGTGAATCAGCGACTGGACTTCGACCAGATCGATCTCATTGCAAACGAGTTCGGCTTCGAGGCCGTGAGGGAAGAGGAGTACGCTTCCGATCTGGCCGACGTGGCCGGGGAAGAAGACGCTCCGGAGTCGCTGACGTCGCGTCCGCCGGTCGTGACCATCATGGGTCACGTTGACCACGGAAAAACGTCGCTGCTCGACTACATTCGCCGTGCGAACGTTGTGGCTGGCGAGTCGGGAGGCATTACGCAGCACATTGGTGCATACCACGTGCGGCTGCCTGACGAACGACTCATCACCTTTCTCGACACACCGGGACACGAAGCGTTTACGGCAATGCGTGCGCGAGGCGCGCAGGCAACAGATATCGTCGTGCTTGTGATCGCGGCAGACGATCAGGTGATGCCCCAGACGATTGAGGCAATCTCCCACGCCCGCAATGCAGGCGTGCCGATCGTCGTGGCCATCAACAAGATCGATCTTCCGAGTGCGGACGTGCAGAAGGTGAAGCAGGAACTGCTGCAGCACAGTGTTGTGCTGGAGGAGTTCGGCGGCCAGACGCTGTCCACGGAAATCTCGGCAAAGAAGGGCACGAACGTTGACCAGCTCCTGGAGCAGATACTGCTCCAGGCGGAAATCCTGGACCTGAAGGCGAATGCTGATCGCAACGCCAATGGTGTTGTGGTTGAAGCGCAGCTCGACGCCGGAAAGGGACCGGTTGCAACGGTGCTCGTGCAGAGCGGCACACTGCAGGTTGGCGATGACTTCATCGTTGGCCTTCATGCGGGACGTGTACGCGCACTCCTCGACGAGCGCGGGCGTTCGGTAACCAAGGCGGGCCCGGCGATTCCGGTTCAGGTACTCGGTCTCAGCGGCGTGCCCATGGCGGGTGACCAGTTCATCGTTGTGGACGACGGCCAGACTGCCCGAGAGATCGCCGGTCGTCGCGAGCGGCTCGATCGTGAGGCGCGTAGTCGCCGCACGAGCAAGAGCGCCGTTACGCTCGAAGACTTCATGGCGCAGGCTCAGGCCGGCGAAGTGCAGTCGCTGCGACTCGTTATCAAGGCAGACCAGGGCGGCCCGGCGGAAGCGCTGGCAGACGCACTGCAGCAGCTTTCCAACGAGGAAGTTCGCGTTGAGGTGATTCACCGCGGTGTGGGCGCCATCAGCGAGAGCGACATTCTGCTCGCGAAGGCATCGGCTGCCGTGATCATCGGCTTCCACGTGAGGCCGGACAATAACGCACGCGCCGCTGCCGAGCGCGAAGGCGTGGACGTCAAGCTGTACCGGGTGATCTACGACGCCGTCACGGACGTAAGAGCTGCCCTCGAAGGCCTGCTCTCGCCGGAGAAGCGCGAGGTCATTGCTGGAGAAGCCGAAGTTCGCGAAACGTTCAAGGTGCCGCGTATCGGTACGGTTGCCGGATGCTTCGTGCGCAACGGGCTCATCACGCGAAACGGACGTGCTCGCGTTATCCGCGATGGCGTGGAGATCTACGACGGCGTCATCGATTCGCTACGTCGCTTCAAGGAAGACGTGCGCGAAGTGCGCGAGGGCTTTGAGTGCGGTATCGGCATCGAGAACTTCAACGACATCAAGGTTGGCGACGTGATCGAATGCTATCGTACCGAGGAGATTGCCCGAACGCTCGACTCGGCAGCTTCCAGCCAGGGGTGAGCGAATGGTTATCGGCGTGCGCTCCTGGGAGCTTCATCTTCCCGGAGTGCATTCGCTGAAGGAGAAACGGGCGGTGCTGTCTTCGCTGAAGTCCCGCCTGCACAAGCAGTTCAATCTCTCGGTGGCTGAAACGGCCCACCAGGACGTGTGGCAGCGGAGTGAGCTGTCTGCCGCTGTGGTCGCAGCAGACCGGCGGCAGGCAGATTCCATTCTCGAGGCGGCGGACCGAATGGTTGAGTTGAACCCGTCGGTTCGAATCATCGACACCTCGGCCGGGTACCGCTGAACATCCACATCGCCAGATTCCAGTAAATGCGAGCGGACCTGCCGATTGCTGTGAATGGCAGCCGCCTTACTCAGGCAGGAACAGTTGCACATGGCCAGTGATCATCGCCGTTCACAACGCGTTGCAGAAGGGGTTCGCGAGATCGTTGCGACATTCCTCACGGAGGAGGCCAGGGATCCGCGCATTGCTGGTCTGGTGACGGTAACCGGAGTGGATGTGACCAGGGATCTCCGGCAGGCCCGTATACACGTGAGCATCATGGGTGACGATGCTGTTCGTGAGGCAACCTTCCAGGGCCTGCAGAGTGTGGCACCACACCTTCGATCGAGGGTGGGAAAGGCATTGCGACTGCGTCACGCTCCGGAGCTTGTTTTCGGCATGGATGACAGTGTCGCGCACGCCGCCCGAATAGAGAGCCTCTTGGCAAAGGTGCGCGCTGCGCAACCCGAACCGGAAGCACCAGGCGAGACAGACGGCCATCACGCCGATCCGGATGACGACGGCAGCGCCTGACGCGCACGCTGTGGGTACACGAGAGGTGCGAGATGCGTCGCTGCTGCTTGTGGACAAACCTGCCGGCATGACGTCGCACGACGTGGTGGCGGTGGCCAGGCGCACGCTTCGGGAGCGCCGTATAGGCCATCATGGTACCCTCGATCCGTTCGCAACCGGGCTGCTGGTGCTCCTCGTGGGGCGCGCCACACGCCTGGCTCCATGGATCGAAGGCGAACCGAAGGTTTACCGCGCCACCATCAGCTTCGGCTCCGAAACCGACACGCACGATCTCACTGGAAATGTCGTTCGTGAGGCGCCGCTGCCGGACGCAGAAGCAATCGACAGTGCCATTCTCGGCCTGCAGGGACGTATCATGCAGCTTCCCCCCAAGTTCAGTGCCAAGAAGGTTGGCGGCGTAAAGGCGTACGAGGCTGCCCGCAGAGGCGAAGAGCTGGAACTGGCTCCCGTGCCGGTCACCATCTACGAATGGGACATTGAGTCGAGATCGCCAGGGGAGCTCGTTGCACGCATAACGTGCAGCGGAGGAACCTACATCCGCGCGCTCGCCAGGGACCTCGGCGTCAACTCCGGGAGTGCAGCACACCTCACGGGGCTGAGACGTCTGGCGGCCGGGCCGCTTGCTGTCACGGACAGTGTGACGGTT
>DATGOL010000034.1:0-45904 GCA_035306065.1 Gemmatimonadales bacterium
ATTCAGTACGCAGCATGGCGGCATGCAGGTGCTCGCCCGGGAGCTGGTTGCACGGCTTTCCGCCCTTGCAGACTGCCGCATAATTGCCCGCGCGGATCGTGAGATTCCCGAAACCGACCTGCCGGTTCTTGCGGTTCTTCGGAACGACCTCAGCGACTCCCGCACGCAGCTGGCGCGCTGGGCCGAACCTGACGTGTGGCTGGCACTGAACGCGGGAACGTCTGCACTCGCGCCGTTTCTGCGGGCGCCGCTCGTGACGTATGTGAACGGGAATGACCTGCTCGAGCCCTGGTTCGGCTTTGACGGTTCGCTCGTCAGGGCGCTGGACAGGCTGCCGCGTACGGATCGCGTAACGCGTTTCCTGCGACGGCGCGGCTATCGCGCCAGCGCGCTCGCCGGAGCGCGTGCATCGCGGCTGCTCATTGCAAACAGCATCAACACGAAGGCGCTAGTCGAGCGTGCACTCGGCCCCGACTCCCCTCCGGTTCACATCGTTGAGCCTGGAGTGATGGATTCCTTCTTCCGCGATGAGCGGGATGCCGAGCTCCGGTCGCGAGCCGCCGGCAGCCCGTTGCGCCTGCTGACGGTATCGCGCCTCTCGAGTGCAACGCGCCGCAAGAACGTTGACGGAATGCTTCGCGCCGTGGCCTCGCTTCCCGCAGGCGTGGTTGCCCGCTACACGATTACGGGCGACGGTGACGACCGGCCGCGGCTGGAGAGCCTCGCATCGGAGCTCGGGATCAGCGATCGGGTTCAGTTCACCGGTGCGCTTCACGCGTCGGATGTCGTGGAACTGTACCAGGACACCGACCTCTTCATGCTGGCTTCGACAGCCACGAGCCGCGACGTGGAGGGCTTTGGAATCGTTTACATGGAGGCGAGTGCCTCCGGTGTGCCGTCGCTAGGCAGCCTGAGCGGAGGTGCCACCGACGCGATCATTCCGGGCGAGAACGGCCTTCTGGTGCAGGATGGTTCTCCAGAAGCCATTGCGGAAGGAATCCTGGCCGTGTTCGAGCAGCAGGTCCGGGTGGACCCGGCCGCCGCACGAGCGGTGGCCGGACGGTACAGGTGGTCGCTGGTGGCAGACCGGATACTGAAGGAGTTGCAGGAGGTGGTTGACGTTAGAAAATCGCCGCCATCTCCTCCCTGATCCTTCGGGGATCACCGATATAGGCGAACCGCACGTCGTGCATGTATCCCCGGGCAACACGCTGAATGTCGCCGGGGGTTACGGCGCGCAGCTCATCCACGAAGCGGTCTGCCGAACGCCAGTCGCCGCGGTACACCTGTGCACGCGCCAGGAAGTCTGCCTGGTCTGCGTTCGTCTCGTTGTCCATGAAGTACTGGACAATGAAGCCCTGCACGAGTTGGGCGAGCCCGCCCGGGTCTATCCTTCCGGTCTGCAGCTCCTCGATGCCGATGCGCATCATGGCCATCACCGTATCCGGTGACACGGTGGTTACGTACAGTCCGCCACTGGCGTAAGACCGCTCCACGAATGGCACATCTATCGCGTAGGTGAGGTTGCGCCTCACGCGTACTTCGTGAAAGAGCCTGCCGCCCAGTACGGCACTGGCAATGCGCAGTGCGGCGTAATCCGAGCTGCTGGCCGGCGGTCCGTTGAAGTAGCCAAGTATGTAGTTGGTGGGGAGCGGACGCGCCTCGACATACATGCTGCTCGGGATGTCCGGCGGCGGCGGCGGCATGGTCCAGCTGTAGTCGCCCTTCGGAAGCGTGCCGAGCGTACTCGTGATCAATCGCTCGACGTCTGCACGTTCCACGTTGCCGACTATCACCAGCAGCATGCGAGACGAAACCATGTTGTCCCGCTGGAAGTTCTTGAGATCTTCCACCGTGATGGCGGCCAGCGATTCCTCGGTACCACTGGGCGGAATGGCGTAGTGGTGGCCCGGGTACGCAACGCTGTCAGCCAGGTACTCGAGCAGCGCGTCGGGGCTGTCGCGTCTCTGCCGGACCGCGTTGAGCAGCTGGCTTCGCACCTGTTCCACCTCGCGCTCCTCGAGCGTGGGGTTCATGATCCTGTCTGCCAGAACGACGAACGTGGAATCGAAGGTGCCGGTGGTGGCGCGTGCGCCGAACATGGTCCAGTCGGACTCTGCGTCTATGACGATGGAGGTTCCCTGTGCCGCCATGGCGAGCCGTACCGCCTCACGGGGGTACCTGGCGGTGCCGCGCTCGCTTGCCATGAGCAGCATGGGCTCGATGCCGGACCTGCCGGCGCTCGTGAGGCGGGTGCCGCCCAGCAGGTAAAGGTTCGCCGCTACCACGTCGTTGGCCATGCCGTGGCGGTGCACCACCTTCACGCCCCCAACTTCGTAGCTCTCGGTTGCAGCGTCCTGCCTCGTGTATCCGCTGCCCTGCGAGCCGTCTCGTGAGGCCGCCACGCGGTCCCCGACACGCTGTGCGTTCAGCGCGGGCGCGAACAGGACCAGCAATGTGGCAAATGTCGCGAGCATGACCATTCCGGCCGACATGGCGCCGCCTGGCGAGCGCTCCACCCGCGCGGTGGTTGCTACGTGATTACGCCGGCTCACTGCGCACCATCCATGGCTGAAGGCAGAAGATCACTGGCTTTGAGTGCGAGTCGCTGGCGTGTCTGGGGTGACAGGAGTACTCCGGTAACCCTCGGCTTTCCAACGATGTAGGTATCCGCATAACGACGAAGGTCTGCCCTCTCCTGGTCCGCCATGCTGTCCACGTAACCAAGGAAATACTCCAGGTCTGCCACGCTCCACCAGAAGCCGATCGTATGCGTCAGCCCTGTTACGCGCTCATTCCCGTACGCAGACGACACGGCGCGGGAAGCCTTCGCATAACGAAGCTCCTCCTCACTGATGTATTCAGGGTCGTGGAACTGGGCTATCTCCCGCTCGAGCGCCGCCAGCGCTTCCTTCAGGCGCTCGGGCGCAACCTGCCCGAGTATCGTTATGGGCCCCACGTTGTTGAGCGTGTAGTAGTTCACCCCGACGCTCTGCCAGAGCCCGCTGTCCACCAGCCGCTGCTGGAATCGCGAGCCGGGGTTGTTCAGTACGTCGGAGAACACGTCTGCCGTATACGTGGCTTCGGGATCCTTGCCGACGCTCGGCCCCTGCCACTGCAGCATCACGGAAACCGAACTCACCGGCGCCTCAACGATGATGGCAGTATCACCGCTAACCGGCGGAATGGGAGGGATCGGGTGCGTCTCGAACGGATTGGCGCCGCGCTTCCAGCCACCGAAGTGCTGCCTCGCGAGCGCGATCACCTGGTCCGGGTTCACATCACCGGTAACGATCAGGGCCGAGTTGTTGGGAACGTAGTAGATGTCCTGGATCGTGCGCATCATTGCCGGCGTAGCGGTCGCCACCACATCACGATCGCCGATGGTGTTCTTGCGGCTGAAGTTTCCAGGGTACAGCGCGCGCGTCATTGCGTTCTCGAAGTCGAAGAACGGGCTGGACTCCGCGCGGTCATACTCCCCCAGCACCACCTGCCGTTCAACGCGCATCTCTTCCTCCAGGAAGAGCGGCGTTAGGGTAGCGGTGCTCATGAGGGCGATCGCCGGCGCAAGGCTGTCGGCAGGCACCGTCATGTAGTAGTTCACCACCTCTTCACGCGTAGTGCCGTTGATCGCCGCGCCCAGCTCACCAGCACGTCCCATGAACTGCCCGGGGTTGGGATAGCTGCGGTTCGCGCGGAAGAACATATGCTCGTACAGGTGCGCGAGCCCTGCGTATTCCGGCGTTTGCGTGAAGGCCCCGTTTTTTACGTCCAGCTCCACTGTGGCAAGTGGAATGGCGTGGCTCTCCACAACGATCACTTCCAGGCCGTTATCCAGAACTTCTCGCCGGATTATGGGCTCGAGCTCCGCACGCTGGGCTTCGGCCACGAATGGCGCGGCGGCGATCAGAATGCCTGCCGTGGCTACCGGCGCTGCCGGGGCCATGGTCAGAAGCCAGGCCGCTAGCGTAGCGCGGAGGCGGGGATGTCCGACTTGGGCGAACCTCACGATACCGAATTCCCTTATGCGAGAAACCGCGGCGCACCGCGGTGTGAGTGACTGGATGCTTCCCTTCCGTGGCCTGGAGCAGCGGATTACTCCTGCCCACCCGCTGGCAGCCGGTGGCGAGGCTGCAGCAGCCGGTGTTTCTTTCGCACACCATGACCGCAGCTTCCACACCGAACTTCGCACGCCTCAACGAGGCGCTGCAATCCCGGCTTGGCACAACGCGTCTGCTTCGCGCTGCCCCGATTGCTCCCTACACCACATTCCGGATAGGGGGTCCCGCCGACTGGCTCTTCGAAGCCGCTTCCGAGAACGAACTGGCAATGGCTATTACCAGTGCTCGCGAACTGGGAGTTCCCTACTTCGTACTGGGTCTCGGAGCCAACATCCTGGTTGGAGACCTGGGCTTCCGCGGCCTCGTTATCCGCAATGTAGCCAATGCCTTTCGCTTCGAAGACGACGGCCGGCTGTGGACCGAGAGCGGGACCGTCATGCGGGACCTGATCATGGAAGCGGTCAATCGCGGCTGGTCTGGCCTGGAGCATTACATCGGCATTCCGAGCACGGTAGGCGGGGCAATCTGGCAGAACCTGCACTTCCTGTCGCCGGCGCCGGAGCGGGAACGGACGATGTTCATTGCCGAGGTGTTCGAGGATTGCCGCATTCTCGACGATGAAGGTCAGATCCGAATGGTAGACGCGGACTACGTGCAGTTCGGCTATGACGATTCCGTGTTTCACCACCAGGACGACTACGTGCTGAGCGCAAACTTTCGTCTGGAGCGCGGCGACCCTGCGGTGATGCACCGGATACTTCAGGAGAACCTGAGCTGGCGCGGTGCGCGCCACCCCTGGCTGGATATTCACCCCAGCGCAGGCTCGATCTTCAAGAAGATCGAAGGGATGGGCGCGGGACGTCTGATCGACCAGTGCGGGCTGAAGGGCCACCGGGTTGGCGACGCACAGATTTCGCATATTCACGCGAACATCATGGTTAACCTCGGCCATGCGACAGCGGCTGACGTGCGGGCTCTGATTGCGCATACGCAGGATGCCGTGGAGGACAAGTTTGCGGTGCGCCTGGAGCCGGAGATCGGGTTTATCGGGGAGTTCGAGGCTTTCCGCGGATAGGGCATACTGACTGCAGGCTCTACCGCGCTGCCGACGGCCCGATCCCACGCGTGGAGCAGTTGTTGTTGCGGAAGCCGAAGACGGCCTGGCCGCCATTCTGATCAGCCGCGCGGCCAGGAGCTTTTCGGGAGGCGGATCACCGGAACACGCCGATTTCGCTTCCGCGGTGCATATTGCGATACCGGGACAGGTCCGGAACAATCCTGCAGACGATGTCCAAACGCCTCTCAGCACTGATTGTCGCAGTATTTGCGCTTGTGATGGCCGGCTCCTACGCCGCCTTCACGGCGGGCGGAACGCTGCCGGGCATCACGTTCTCGGGGCAGACTGCAACGCTTCCCGAGCGGCTCACCGACCGTGAATTCGCGCGTCTGGGTACCGAGCTTTCCGAACCCGGCGGGTTCTTTGACAGTGACAACCTGGTGTCGAACGAGGCGTCGTACCTGCACATCCTGGGGCTCGTGAGGCAGGTGGCGCCCGGCGGTGTGTACATCGGCGTGGGTCCGGACCAGAGCTTTTCCTATATCGCGGCGTCCAGGCCACACATGGCGTTCATCCTGGACATCCGGCGCGACAACATGCTCCTCCACCTGCTCTACAAGGCGGCCTTCGAGGAAGCGCGCAATCGCCTGGAGTTTCTGGCGCTCTTTTTCGGCCGACCGGTCCCCTCGAACCTTGCTGCGTGGGATGCTCTGTCACTTGGCGAAATAATCGCCTGGCTGGATGAAAACCCACCAACCGATGCTTCCAGAGAAGAAGCCGAGCAAAGGCTCTTCCAGCGCATAACGAACCTGCCGCTGGATCTCGACGAGATGGACCTCTCGACACTGCGGAGGTTCCACGACAGCTATGTGAATGCCGGGCTCGACATTCGTTTCCAGAGCATGGGCCGGCCTCCCCGGCCGTACTATCCCACTTACCGCCAGATGCTCCTCGAGCAGGATGCGAACGGCTTGCCAGGCAGCTACCTGGTGTCTGAGCAAGCCTTCGAGACGGTGCAACTGATGCAGCGCCGCAACCTGGTGGTACCTGTAGTGGGTGACCTCGCGGGCGAGGCCGCCATGGTCAACATCGGACGGTGGCTGCGCCAGCGGGACGCTACGGTGTCCGTGTTCTACGCGTCCAACGTGGAGTATTACCTGGCACGCGACGGAAGGCTGCAGGACTTCGGACGCAATCTCTCGGAACTGCCGCGTGATTCCAGCAGCCTGGTTGTACGAAGTCTCTTCCGCGGCACCTATGGAGTCGCAGGCACGCGAGCCCTGCCGGGTTACCTGTCCGCCCAGGTAGCCGCACCCATGGACAGTGTGGTCAGAGCCCTCACGAGTGAGGATTATATCGGCTACGCCGACCTCATCTCTCGAGGGCTCATACGCTGACAGCCGCTTTCAGCCGCGGCCAGGCTGCCTGACGCTCACACCTTTTCTGCTGCTGCCCGCTTGTTCTTTGCGATGGACGCCAGCGCACCCACCAGCAGCGTGAGCGCGATGATCACCAGCAGGTAGTAGTTGAAGCTCGTCCCGAACATTTCCTTGAGCTGGTCTGCGATCAGCATCTTGGTGCCAACGAGCGCCAGTATTGCAGCGAGTGAGTACTTCAGGTACTCGAACGCCTGGATGGCTCCGGCAAGAGCGAAGTACAGCGAGCGAAGGCCGAGTATCGCGAACGCATTGCTCGTTGCCACCAGGAACGGATCGCCGGTGATCGCGAAGATTGCCGGGATGGAGTCAACCGCGAAGATGAGATCCGTGGTTTCCACCAGCACGAGTGCCACGGCCAGCGGCGTGAGCACACGCCGTCCATGCTCGATCGCCGTGAAGTGCGAGCCGTTGTAATTGGCGCTGACCGGGAAGAAGCGCCTGAGAGTGCGAAGCACGAAGCCCTGGCTCGGGTCTGCATGCGGGTCTTCCTTCTGGATCGCCATGCGAATGGCGGTGATGATCAGGAACACCCCGAACACCAGCAGAATCCAGTGGTAGCGTGCAACCAGCTGGGCACCGATGGTGATCATCACGCCGCGCATGACGAGCGCTCCCAGGATTCCCCAGAAAAGCACCCTGTGCTGGTACTCCGCGGGTATTCGCAGCGATGAGAAGATCATCGCCATTACGAACACGTTGTCCACGCTGAGCGACCACTCGATCACGTAGCCGGTGAGATACTTTGCCAGCGCGATTCGCCCGTCGTTCACCAGCCCGTCCACCGGATCGATCGCCGCGCCTACACCCAACAGGTGATTCTCGTAGGCGTAGTAGACGAAAATGCTGAAGCTGATCGCTACCGTGACCCAAACCGCGGTCCAGGCAAAAGCTTCCCGTACGCTCACGGCCTTTGACTCCCGGTGAAAAACGCCGAGGTCGAGAGCGAGCAGCACCAGGATGAAGCCGACGAAGCCGATCCAGAGCCAGATCATCTATGTGTATTCCTGCTTGGGTCTGTAAGGAGCGTCGCGCCGGTTGGCTGCGACTCCGAAAGAAATAATCGCGGCTGTCAGCTCACCAGTGCAGATGCCCGTTCCTCCGCATCTGCCCATTCCTGCACTGCAGACTCCAGCCTGCTCCTGGCTTTTGCAAGCTCGCTGCCCAGTTCCGTGGCGCGTCGCGTGCCATCCGGCGACGAATACAGATCCGGATCTTCCAGCTCGTTCACCAGGGCCTCAACTGCCTTCTCGCGCTCGGCCACGAGCAACTCGGCCTGCTCCACCGCGCGGCGCGCCTCACGAATCGTTCGCTTTCGCGCTTCCTCTGCCACGCCGCGTGACTCCCCGCGCCTTCGCTGATCCTCGCGCCGAACCGCGCCTGCGGCGTCGGAACGCGCCTTGTCTTCGCGATCGCGCTCTGCACGCTGAGCCTCCCACTCTCCGAAGTTTCCCGGGTAGTCCTCGATGCGGCCGTCTTCCAGTGCCCACACCCGGTCTCCGATTCCGCGCAGCAGCTCGCGGTCGTGGCTTACGAGCAGCAGGGTGCCGTCGTAGGCGAGCAGTGCATCTTCGAGAGCCTCGATCGATTCCACGTCCAGATGGTTGGTCGGCTCGTCGAAGATCAGGAAGTTGGCGTTGGCCAGCACCATCATCGCGAGTGCTACGCGCGCGCGCTCGCCGCCGGAGAGTCCGTCTGCAACGCGCTGAACTTCGTCTCCGGAAAAACCGAACCTGGCCAGGTGAGACTGCACCTGTCCCCTGTTCCAGAGCGGCCGCAGGTCCTGGATCACATCATAGATGGCGCGGCCCATTGGTACCTGGGCGAGGTCCTGCCTGTAATACGCGGGCTGAATTCCGCTGCCGAGCCGTGCGATGCCGCTCTCCGGAGGGCGATCGCCAAGCAACGTTCTGAGCAGCGTGGACTTGCCCGTACCGTTAGGCCCCACGAGTACCACATGCTCGCCCCGATGTATCGTGGCGGTGAAGTCCTCCAGGAGCGTGCGGCCGCCGATTGCCACGTTGAGTCGCTGGGTCACGAGCACCTGGTCGCCACCGCGATCACGAGACTCGAGGCGCAGCGCCATTACGTCCTGGTCACTGGGCGGAGGGCTGAGACGCGGCAGACGCGCGAGTCTCGTGCGGCGGCCCTTGGCCTGACGACTGTTCACGCCCGCGATGTTGCGACGAATGTAATCCTCCTCCTTCGCAACGTCGCGCGACTGCTTGTCGAACGAACGCTGCTGCGCGAGCCTGCGTTCGTTGCGCTGGCGCACGAATGCCTCGTAGCCGCAGTCGTAGGGAACCGCGGTGCCCGCCTCAACGTGAAGCATGTGGTCTGCAACCGCCGCAAGGAAAGCGCGGTCGTGGCTCACGAGCATCACCGTGCGATCCGTCTGGCGCAGCCACTTCTCCAGCCAGCGACTGGTCTCCAGGTCCAGGTGGTTGGTAGGTTCGTCGAGCAGCAGCACGTCCGAGGGAGTCACCAGCTGCCTGGCAAGTGCTACACGACCGCGCTCGCCACCGGACAGTGCAGACAACGGACGCGTGCGTGCCTCCACCGGATCGAAGCCCATGCCCGCGATGGCCGCATCCACACGCGACTCAATGGAGTAGCCACCCTCACGCTCGAACCGCTCCAGCGCGTGGCCGTACTCATTCATCAGTGAGTCGCTGGCAGATTCCCCCGCCGTGCCTAACGCCGCGGCAAGCTCGCCGATGCGCTTCTCCAGTTCGCGCAACTCGCCGAACGCCTCGGCCACCGCCTCCCACACGGTGGCGGCACCGCCCAGTTCCCTGTGCTGCTCCAGCAACGTCACACGCAGGCCAGGCGTTCTAGCAACACCTCCGCGCGTTGGCCGGAGTTCTCCGGTGATGAGACGGAAGATCGTCGTCTTGCCGCCTCCGTTCCGGCCGAGTATTCCCCAACGCTCGCCGGCGGACACGGAAAAGCTCACGTCGCGCAGCACCGGCGTTGCACCGAACTCCACCGCAACCCCCGAAAATCCGAGCTGCGTCATGACAGCGCCTCGCTGAAATGCCTGGTCACCGCGCTCACTTTCCCTCCTCCGCCCAACGCTTCCATTCCTCAGGCTCGTGACCGATGGTGAGCTTGTTGCCGTAACGCACCAGCGGCTGCCGCAGAATCAGCGGCTCGTCCGCCAGCTTCTGCATCCAGCGTGAATCCGGATACCGTGCGCTCTGCAGACCCAGCTCCTGAAAACGCCTGCTCTCACGATCTATGAGACGCTCGACACCAAAGCGTTCCGCAAACCTGCGAAGCTCGCCAGCCGACGCTGCCCGCTCCACGAGGTCCACGAAATGCACCCGAACACGGCGCTCCTGGAAAAAGCGCTGGGCCTTTCGCGTGTCGGCACTCTTACGGGTTCCGAATATCTGAACTTCCATAGGCGCGGAATGTAGTCGGCAAGGTACGATATTCGAGCAGTACACCAGCCTGCATCAACGCTCCGCAACGAAGAACCCGTGAGATCACTGTTCACACCCGCCTGGTGGCTCCCCGGCCCGCACCTGCCAACCATCTGGGGAAAGCTCGTCCGTCGCCCCGCCGCTCTTCAGTTGCATACCGAGCGCTGGGACACGCCCGACAGCGACTTCGTGGACATCGTTCGCCTTCCCGCGCGGTCGAGCACAGCGCCGCGCGTTCTGCTGCTGCACGGCCTCGAAGGCGGTCTTGGCTCTCACTACGTGCACGGGATGTTCGCAGCAGCAGCTGAGCGACAGTGGGGACTGGACCTGCTGCTTTTTCGCGGTTGCGGCAGTGAACCCAATCGTGCCGCCCGTTTCTACCACTCGGGCGAGACCAGCGACGTTGCATTCGTGCTGGAGCGGCTCGCTGACGAAGCACCGGACGCACCACGCTTCGCCGCCGGTGTCTCACTCGGAGGCAACGTTCTCCTCAAGTACCTCGGCGAACTTGGCGATCGTGCCGCGCCCCCGCTCGCGGCCGCGGCCGCCGTGAGCGTTCCCTACGACCTCGCTCGGGGTTCCAGGCATATCAGCAAAGGCTTTTCGCGCGTTTACGAGCGCCGCTTTCTGGAGAGCCTCAAGCGCAAGGCAGGCGCGAAGCTGCAGCGCTACCCGAACCTGTTCAGCGAGAGTTCGCTCGCCAGCGCACAAACACTCTGGGACTTCGACGATGCCGTCACCGCGCCCGTACACGGTTTCGAGAGCGCTGCGGACTATTACGAACGCTCCAGTTCCCTGCGCTATTTGCATCTGATCTCCCGGCCAACGCTGTTACTCAGCGCCGTGGACGACCCCTTCCTTCCGCCGTCAGTGCTGAGTGAAGTGCGAGCGATTGCGCGCGGGAATCCCGCACTGGAGCTGGAGTTTCCCAAGCGTGGCGGACATGTGGGATTCGTGGGTGGCGCCGTGCCGTGGCGTGCCGAGTACTACGCCGAGCGCCGAGTGATGAATTTCCTTGCGGATCGGCTTGCAGGGGGAAGTAATGAGGGAGTTGGTGGTGCAGTTGTGGCAGGCTCTTCGATAGACATGTCACCGGTTTCCGTGATGGAATCTCCACATGGCGCCAGCTGAACTGCATGATGGATATCCGGTTCGTGCAGCGATGAAACCTTCAATGAATGACGTGAACAGATCCTTTACAGACATCAGCTGCCCGGCGTCTCTTCCAGCTCACCTGCAGAAGCGTTTCAGGAGCCGGCACGTCGCCATGACGGGCAGATCGCTCATTGGCCTGGCAGCGGTTCTGTTCGGCCTTGCATGCGGATCACAGCGTGAGGAGGTTGCTCCGCCACCGTCCGCTGTCGTGAACCCGGGTGCTGCCGCGGCAGACGTCGCCAGTGCGGAGCGTGTCACGGCTCCGGCGGCAGTCAACAGCGCGGACCTTCCGATAGCACCGGATTCCGTTGCCGAGCGGTACCTGGTGAACGTGCGGTCGCTCGACTCCACGATCTCGGTGGACGCACGCTATTTCGGTCGCAACAACTTCACTGGTGTTCCACTTCCGGGATACGAGGCGAACGAAGTGTGGTTACGTCGTGAGGCTGCAGAGGCACTCGTACGTGCACATGCCGAGTTCCTGAAGAATGGCTACGGCCTTCTCCTGTGGGATGGCTATCGGCCCGCCCGCGCCACCGATGCAATGGTGGAATGGACTCAGCGTGTCGGCAGGACCGACCTCGTGACGGACGGATATATCGCCGACAGGAGCAGGCACAACCTCGGGCTCGCGATCGACCTCACGCTCGTTCGGCGGGCGACCGGGATGCAGCTGGAGATGGGCACCCCCTTCGACACCTTCACCGAAGCTGCACATACCACAAATGCATCCGGCACGGTGGAGCAGAACAGACAGCTGCTTGTACGGGTGCTGGAATCACACGGCTTCAGCAACTATGCGAACGAGTGGTGGCATTTCAGCTTCAACGTGCCGAATCCGCTGCGCTTCGACATACCCATCAGATGATCGGTATTCCGCCACACTTTCAGTCACGTCCACACCAGGGAGGTTCGATGCGCATGCTCAACACATTCCGCGTTATGGCCGCGATTACCGTTGCAATGTCGATCACTGCATGTGCCAGTGGTTCAGCAGATGAGCTGGACATGGAAGCATCTGCTTCGGCGTCAGGCAGTGCCACAGACACCCTTCCTCCGAGCGGCGACGATGCAATGGCCCGCCTGGCGAGTTCGCCCAGGCACGCCGAATGGGCAATGGTGCCGACGGGTGATGACAGCGTGCAGTCGTGGGTAGTGTATCCCGAACGCCCGGACAACGCTCCAGTGGTTCTCGTGGTGCACGAGATATTCGGACTTTCGCCGTGGATCCGTTCGGTTGCGGATCAGCTTGCGGCAGATGGCTTTATCGCAATTGCGCCAGATCTCCTTACCGGCATGGACATTCCCGGCGCTCCGGAGAACCCGGACGCGGATGCTGCTCGTGCGGCAATCCGAAACCTGGAGTCGGATGACGTTCAGCAGAAGCTGATCGCGATCGCGGAGTGGGGAATGGCGCTGCCGGCGGCCACCGACAGCTATGGCATCGTGGGCTTCTGCTGGGGCGGTACCACGTCCTTCGTGCATGCTTTGAGCAGTCCCGAGCTTGGCGCCAGCGTCGTGTACTACGGCAGCTCACCGGAGTCGAGCAGGCTGTCCACCATCGAGGCACCTGTACTTGGACTCTATGGTGGCAGCGACCAGCGCGTGAATGCGACTATCCCGGCGGCGGACTCCGCCATGAGCGCACTCGGCAAGACGTTCGAGACTGAGATCTACGATGGCGCGGCGCACGGTTTCCTGCGGCAGCAGAGCGGCCAGGACGGTGCGAACATGCGTGCCACTCGTGAGGCCTGGCCGCGTACGATCTCGTGGTTCCGGGAGCACCTGGAGGGGTAGCGTCAGTCGGTGGACGCCCAGAGCGACAGCCAGTCCGGCCAGTTGCCGCCCAGGTCGAAGTAGTCCTGGAAGTAGACCAGGCCGGCTGCCTCGAGTTGGTCGAGCAGCGACTGGAAGGAGGATTCCTCGTGGATGGGACCGATAAGCACCAGGTCCCTTTCCACGCGGAACTCGTCAGGCGTCAGGCCCAGGGCCTCGTCGAAGGCGGCGCGAGTGAGCCCGGTACGCTCGAACGCAGACTTGCGAATGAGCAGTGCAGGATTGCCGGCGGGAATTGGCAGGGGCATGGAATGCGGAGTCCGTTGCAGGGTTGGGTGGTGGCCGTCACGCGCCAGTCATCGGTAACGGCCGAGCCACTTCCGGTGGTATCGAGGACAGTATCTTTTCTCGCATGTCCCGAAAAGTCGATACCGCACGAGCCTCGTTTGAAGAGACGTATGACGTCATTGTAGTCGGCGCAGGCCATGCCGGCACGGAGGCGGCCGTTGCGGCCGCCCGATCCGGGTGCACGGTGGCGCTGGTAACCGCGTCTCTCGAGACCATCGGCCAGATGTCCTGCAACCCCGCAATCGGCGGCGTTGCCAAGGGCACGGTGGTGCGCGAGGTGGATGCCCTTGGTGGAATCATGGGTCGCGCCACGGACCTCGCCACGCTCCAATTCCGAATGCTGAACCGCGGCAAGGGGCCGGCCGTGTGGGCGCCGCGCGCGCAGTGCGATCGCGGTCTGTACCGGCGCGCGGTCCGCACGCTCCTCGAGCAGCACCAGACGCTGTTCCCCGTGCAGGGAACGGTTGCGCGACTCGTGATGGACGGGGAGCGCGTTGCGGGTGTGGAGACGCTGGAAGGGCGTCGCTTTGGAGCAAAGGCCGTGATCATCACCACCGGCACCTTCCTGCGTGGCCGGATGCACATAGGTACCACCACGCGCATCTCGGGTGGTCGTGCCGGGGAGGGCGGCGGCTCGACCGTTCACCTTGCGGAGCAGCTGGAGAGCGTGGGGATGGAGGTGGCGCGGTTCAAGACCGGCACACCGCCCAGGATTGACGGTCGTTCGGTGAATTTCGAGCATCTCATGCGGCAGGAGAGCGAGCTGGAGGATTTCGACTATTCGTGGTCGCATTTCTGGACATCGCCCAGGCGCAGTGAGAGTGGCAGCGAGCGGAATCCGCCGCAGGGCGCCTGCTGGATCACCTACCTGGGTGCGGAGGGGAAGGAGCTGATTGCGACGCACATCGGCGAATCGGCGATGTACGGCGGTGCGATCGGCGCTCGCGGGCCTCGCTACTGCCCGTCGGTGGAAGACAAGGTGGTGCGTTTTCCGGACGCCGAGCGGCATCAGATCTTCCTGGAGCCCGAGGGTCTGGAGACGGCGGAGATGTATGTGAACGGGCTGTCGACTTCGCTGCCGTCGGCGGTGCAGCTGCGAATCATCCGGAGCGTTCCCGGTCTGGAGAATGCGCGCATGACCCGTCCTGGTTATGCGGTGGAGTACGACTACTACCCGCCAACGCAGCTGGATGCGACGCTGCAGGTTCGGGCGATGCCCGGATTGTGGCTGGCCGGTCAGGTGAACGGGACCACCGGATATGAGGAGGCGGCGGGGCAGGGAGTGATTGCGGGCCTGAATGCGGCGTGTGCGATCCAGGGCAAGGATCCGGTGGTGCTGGGCAGGGAGAGTTCGTATATCGGGGTGCTGGTGGACGATCTCGTGAGGCGCGGGGTGGACGAGCCGTACCGGCTGTTCACGTCGAGGTCCGAGTTCCGCCTGACGGTGCGGCAGGACAATGCGCTTGCGCGACTGTCGTCGGTGGCGCGGGGGCTGGGGATTTACACGCCGGAGGAGGAGTTGCTGGTGGAGCGTCGCCTGGCGGGTGAGGTGGAGGCGCGGGCTGTTGCGGAGCGTACCAGTATCTCGCCGGATGTTGCGTCGGTGCTGTTGGAGCGTGCAGGTTCGGCGCCCCTGCCTCACGCCGTGCGAATCGCGGAAGTTGTTAAGCGGCAGGGAGTTACGTTGCTCGAGTTATTTGAGGCGGCCGGTGTCGGGGCGGATATTGCGCGTGAGGCAGTGGTGACTGCGGAGCTGGAGCTCAAGTATGGTGGTTATTTTGCGCGTGAGCGTGAGGCGGCGGACAGGTTGCGGAGGATGGGTGGTGTGCGGCTGCCTGACGATCTGCCTTACGAGGAGTTCCGGTCATTGACGATCGAGGCGCGGCAGAAGCTGGCGGATCGTCGTCCGATGTCGTTGGCGCAGGCGTCGAGTATACCGGGTGTGAGTCCTTCCGACCTGCAGAATTTGCTGGTGGAGCTGGAGAGGCGACGGGGGACGGGCGACGGGTGAGGGGTAACGGGTGAGGGGTAACGGGTTACGGGTTACGGGGGACGGGTTGCGGGTTGCGGGGGACGGGGGCCTGACGACTGAATCTTTGCGACTGGTTTTGTGCTCCTTCCTGGCTGTGGTGTGCAAGTCTGGACTGTTGTGGCGTCTCCTTTGTGGCGGGTGTGGGGGTGTATGCGTGGCGGCCCCGCAATTGCTCGGTGCAGTTGCGTGGGGGTGGAGAGGCCTATTGAATGGAGCCAACTGATGACGAAGACAATGTCGAATCCTGTGGCTGTTGCGGAGTGGCGGAGTGTGGGAGTGTGGCGGCGATTCTTTCTCGGGGCGCTGGCGGTTTCGGCTGCGTTCCTGTTTCCACTGGTGCTTGGCGCCCAGACACCTGAGCAGGTGAGGATGGCGGATCCTTCTTCTATAGTCGTGTCGGGAACCGGTGAGTCGGCGGGGGTGCCTGATGAGGCCCGGATTCTTTTCTGGGTGGAGACCCGTTCCGAGACGGCGACTGCTGCGGCGAGTGAGAATGCGCGTTTGCAGGAGGCTGTGATCCTGGCTTTGCGTGGTGCGGGTATCGAGTCTCGGGATATCACTACCACCGGGTACTCGTTGAATCCTGACATGCAGTATGATGAGCGTGACCGTCGGTCGCGTCTGGTGGGTTATGTGGCGCGTAATGGTGTGAGTGTGCGTGTCCGTGAGATTGCGAAGGTTGGTCCGCTGATCGATGCGGCGATTGGTGCCGGGGCGAACGGAGTGGGTGGACTTTCGTTTGCGAGTTCGAGGGAGGCCGAGTTGCGTCGTGAGGCGCTGACGCTGGCGGTGGGTAATGCCTGTCGTGATGCGGAGGTGATGGCGCGTGCGGCGGGTGGGTCGCTGGGTCGTGTGCTGGAGATGTCGAGTGGTGGCAATTATGCGCCGCCGCGTCCGGAGATGTTTCGTGCGATGGCGTCGGCAGCGCAGGATGCGGCTACTCCGATCGAGGCTGGGGAGTTGGCGATGTCGGCGCAAGTGACGGTGCGTTGGGAGTATCTGCCGACGATGTCCGGGGAGAGTCGTTGTGGTGGATGAATGAGCTGAGTGTTATGTGGTTTGGTGGGCAGGGTTGAGGTTGAGATTGGCGAGGGGTGTGGTGTGTTGACGGGAGCGATGGGCTGGAATGCCTGGCGCTCTCGTTTTGTTAGGGGTGAGGGTTAGGGGGAAAGGCGGAGAGGGGACATGGAGGGTTCGCGTGTAGGTCCGGGGGCGCCAGGTGCCACGGTGGGGGTCGTGATATCTTGGCTGAGTATTGCGCGGTTTGAGCGTTGGGGGTTCCGCCTGGGCGTCGGGAGGCCAATGCGTGGTTCATAGCTCTCCGAGCGACAGCGGCTCCGAAGTGCCGTAGCGGCCGGAAGTGTCGAAGCGCCCCCAGTTGCTGTCTTCTTACGGGCTCGCTGACCCCGCTAGCCGCCGCCAAGCCCTTTGTTTCACGTGAAACATCTTCCCGTCCAGGACCGCCTGACCAGGGGGCATGTGGCGCCACCCCGCGCGCCTATCCGCCCTAAACCGCCCCATTGTTCCACGTGAAACATCCCTCCAGGCGGTAAAATGGCACCCGGCCACGTGGGGTGGCATTATATTCCCCGCCTTCCTCATACCCAGTGATCGTGGCCCGTATCATCGCCATTGCCAACCAGAAGGGCGGCGTCGGCAAGACGACCACCGCCGTCAACCTCGCAGCCTCCCTCGCAGTTGCCGAACGGCGGACTCTCCTCGTCGACGGCGACCCTCAGGGGAATGCCTCATCAGGTGTCGGTCTCGACAAGAGCACCCTCACCACCACCATCTACGACGTCCTCGCAGGCGACGCAGGCATTGACGACGCCATCGTCCACAGCGTCCAGTTCTCCCACCTGGACGTCCTGCCCGCCACCCCGGACCTCGCCGGCGCCGAAGTCGAATTGGTCTCCAGAGACCAGCGCGAGCGCATCATGCACAACGCCCTGCAACCGCTCCGCAATCTCTACGACTACATCCTCATCGACTGCCCACCATCTCTCGGACTCATCACCGTCAACATGCTCGCCGCAGCGGACAGCCTCCTCATCCCCGTCCAATGCGAGTACTACGCCCTCGAAGGACTCTCCCAACTCCTCAACACCGTACACCTCGTACAACGAGGCGTTAACCCCAACCTCACCATCGACGGCGTCCTCCTCACCATGTACGACGCCAGACTCAACCTCTCCAGACAGGTCACCAACGAAGCCCGAGACTACTTCGGCTCCAAAGTCTTCGACAACGTCATACCCAGAAACGTCAGACTCGCCGAAGCCCCCTCCTTCGGAAAACCCATAGTCCTCTACGACATCGCCTCCGTCGGCGCCCAAGCCTACCTCGGCGTCGCACGCGAACTCATGCAACGATACAACGACCCCGCCACACTCGACCTACCAACCCCCACACGCAAATTCACTCCCAACTCCCCCAGGAACGCCACCCCATGACGCCACCACCCGACCGCACCCGTCGACTGGGCAAAGGACTAGGCGCACTCCTCAGCTCCAACACCACACTCGAAAACCGCGCCAACGAAACATCCGCCCCCCAGGCACTCCCCATAGACAAAATCCGACCCAACCCCTACCAACCACGCAAAGAGTTCCGACCCGAAGACCTCGCCGACCTCGAAGCCTCACTCCGCTCCAGCGGACTCCTCCAACCCATCACCGTCAGACCCAGCCCCTCCGGCACCGGCTACGAACTCATCGCCGGCGAACGACGCTTCCGCGCAGCATCACGACTGGGATGGAAGGAAATACCCGCCATCGTCAGAGAAATCGACGAACGCACACTCCTCACACTCGCCCTCGTCGAAAACCTCCAGCGCGCCGACCTCAACCCGCTCGAAGAAGCCGAAGGTTACCAGAAACTCGCCGACGACTTCGACCTCTCCCAACAGGAAATCGCCGACGCCGTCGGAAAAGACCGCTCCACCGTAGCAAACCTCCTCAGACTCCTCGCACTACCCGCATCCGTAAAACGCCTCATCCAGGAAGGCCAGCTATCCGCCGGACACGGACGCGCACTCCTCGGACTACCCTCCGAGATGGCCATCCAGGAACTCGCACGAACCGCCACCCAACAACAACTCTCCGTACGAGAAACCGAACGACGGGTCCGAAACTCGACCTCGCCGAAATCGGCACCCAAATCAAACACCACCAAGCCGGACAAACGTCCCGCCGAAGTACGACGCATCGAAGCAGAACTCCGCCAGCTCCTCCAAACTGACGTCAATATCGCCCTCACAAAGGAAGACTCAGGACGCATCACACTCAACTTCTACTCCACAGACGATTTCCAACGCATCACCGACCAAATACTCGGCGCAGAATAACGCCATGATAGCGCCATATGGCGACAGTTGGGCCAGACAGCACAACCGCACCACACCCGATACTCACACTCGTCAACAGAACTTCCACAGCCCGCTTCCACCAAAAGTAAAGTTCCCAACGCACCAGAACGTTTCTCAACAGTCTCCGTAAAGGCCTGCCATGCAATGGTTTGGACGCACTGATCGAAGGTCGCACACGAGCTTCTCCACAACTGCACCGATCCACCGATCCATCTTCGCACTCACCATCGCGATCAGCCTCGCCTGCTCCCCGGCAAACAGCAGAGACTCCGAAAACTCATTCCGCGTCGCCCTCCTCACTCCCGGCGCCATCTCCGACCAGGCCTGGAACGGCGGCGCCTACGCGGGACTCATGCGCATCCGCGACTCACTCGGCGCACACATCAGCCACGTCCAGACCAAGTCCCCACCGGAGTTCGACGAGAACTTCCGACAGTTCGGAGCACAGCAATACGACCTCGTGTTCGGACACGGCTTCGAATACCAGGACGCCGCCATCCGCGTCGCACCATCCTACCCGGCCACCATCTACGTCACTACCTCCGGCAACAGCACGGGGGAGAACCTCGCCGGCATGGTATTCGCCTTCGAGGAACCGTCCTACCTCGCAGGGATGATCGCAGGAGCGATGACGAAGTCGAACACGATCGGCCTGATCGGCGGAACCGAGATACCACCGGTTCGAGCCAGCTTCGTGGCCTTCGAGGCAGGCGCCAGGGCAGTGAATCCGGCAGTCCGGATCATCACCTCATGGGTGGGCAACTGGGACGACGTCAGCGCCGGTCGCGAACAGGCGCTCGCTCAGATCGGCCGCGGCGCCGATGTGCTCTTCCAGAACGCGGACGCCGCCGGACTCGGAGTGCTGCAGGCAGCGCGCGAACGCAGCGTGTGGGCATTCGGCTCGAACAGCGATCAGAACTCGCTCGCACCGGAAGTGACCCTCGCAAGCGTCGTCATTGACCTGCCTCACGCGTTCCTCGTGGTTGCACGCGACGTGCAAGAGGGCAAGTTCAAGCCCGGGGTGATCACGCTGCATTCATCAGACGAAGTAGTGCACCTCGCGATAAACCCGGAGCTTCGGGATCGGATTCCCGCGGACGCACTTGCCGCCGTGGACTCCGTAAACGCGCTCTTTCGCGCGGGCACCTTTGCGCCTCCCGGTGCCGACCTGGCGTTTCCAGATAAAGACGGAGAAGGAGAGCAGTGAAGACGTCCCCGCCTTCGATCGAAACGGGCAGGCTCGTCAGGCATCTCGACGAGCTCCTTGGTGTGGCAACCACGCCTGATTACCCGCCGGCAATGAACGGGCTGCAGGTTGCCAACCGTTCGCCGATCCATCGCATCGCCGCGGCGGTGGACGCCTCGCGACGCACCATCGAGGGCGCGGTAAGCGCGGGCGCCAACATGCTGATCGTTCACCACGGTCTCTTCTGGAGCGGCTCACAGCCGGTGACTGGCGCGCGCTATGACCGGTTGCGTCTCCTGTTCGACAACGACATCGCCGTCTACTCGGCGCACCTGCCGCTGGACACACATACCACACTCGGCAACAACGTGCTGCTTGCCGAGGCGCTCGGACTGAAACCATCCGGCGCGTTCGGTGCATGGCAGGGAATTCATATCGGCGTGCAGGGCGAGTCAGACGTTCCTACGGCGGAACTGCTTTCGCGAGCTGGCGATTTCTCGGCGGCAAACGGCGGGTCGGTGCTGGCAACCAGCTTCGAGCCAAAGCGCCTCACGAGACGCTGGGCCGTTGTGACGGGTGGCGGCGCGAACGCCGACACGCTTCGTGAGGCGCGCGAGAAGGGGATTGACACTCTCATCGCAGGCGAAGGCCCGCACTGGACCGCCGTGGACGCGCCCGAACAGAACCTGGTGATCATTTACGCCGGCCACTACGCTACCGAAACGCTCGGCGTGCGCGCGCTGGCCGAGCATGTGGAGCGCGAGTTCGGCATTCCATGGAGCTGGATTTCGGCGCCAACCGGGCTGTGAGCGAAAGCCGGGCTGAGGCACACCACGACATTGACGCGCTCGTACTTTCAAGCGTCAGCCACAGCTTCGGTGAAACTCGCGCGCTGGATGATGCCTCGCTCCGCGTGAGGCAGGGAACCCTGCATGCCGTGCTGGGTGAGAACGGGGCGGGCAAGTCCACGCTGATGCGGATCGTCTTCGGACTGCTGCAGCCAAAGGCAGGCGCCATGCAGTTACATGGGGAGAGCTATGCTCCGGCGTCTCCATCAGAGGCACTTCGACATGGCGTGGGCATGGTGCATCAGCATTTCACGCTCGTTCCGGCAATGTCCGTCGCGGAGAATGTGGTACTCGGCGGCACAGGAACGTTCAATCCCCGCAAGGCCGCGGCGTACGTGCTCGAACTCTGCGAACTAACCGGCCTCCGCATGGATCCGGGCGCCATCGTGCGCGACCTGCCGGTCGCCGCGCAACAGCGGGTAGAGATCCTGAAGGCCCTGTCCCGTGGCGCGAGCTTCCTTATTCTCGACGAACCCACCGCGGTACTCGCCCCGGATGATGTTGCCGAGTTGCATAGCTGGCTCCGCGGCTTCGTGAAGCAGGGGAACACGGCCGTTCTCGTGACGCACAAGCTGCGTGAAGCCCTGGCAGTGGCAGACGACGTCACCGTGCTTCGTCGCGGTCGCACGGTTCTCGCCTCGCCGGTTGCGGAAGTGGACAGGGACAGCCTGATCCATGCGATCATCGGAAGCGGCAGCGAGCAGAGCGAGCTCGCCGCCGAACTGGAACCTTCAACGTCGCAGGACGGCAAGGCTGAACCTGCCGACGCCGTTATCGTCGCCGAGAGTCTGCGCCTGCTGCGTGAGGACGGCAGCGTTGCCGTCGAAGACGCGAGCCTCGAGGTTCACGCGGGAGAGATACTTGGTATTGCGGGTGTGGAAGGCGCGGGTCAGTACGAGCTGCTGCGCGCGCTGGCCGGAAGGCTGGTGCCCGCGTCAGGCAGCCTGAGGTCGCCTCGGAACACGGGTTTCGTTCCGGAGGATCGTCAAAGGGACGCGCTCATTCCGGGCTTCACGCTGGTGGAGAACGTGGCGCTCGGAAACGCAGGCAGTGCACGAGGCCGTATACCATGGGCTGATGTACGGCGGCGCACCGAAAACCTGATCTCGGAGCACGACGTTCGCGCGACGGGCGCTGACCAGGTGGCGAAGACGCTGTCCGGAGGAAACCAGCAGAAGCTCGTTCTCGCGCGCGAGTTGGCCAGCGGAACGCGAGCGCTGGTACTTGAAAATCCGACGCGCGGCCTGGATGTTCGCGCAGCCGCTGCAGTGCATGAGCGGCTTCGTGCCGCGCGGGACGCAGGAGTGGCCATCGTCATCTACGCCAGCGACCTGGACGAGGTCCTGGCCGTAGCAGACAGGATGGTCGTGATGCATTCGGGTCGCGCCCGGAACGTGCCGCTGGTGCGCGAGCTGGTTGGCAGGGCGATGGTGGGTTAGGAGAAGCGCATGTACCCGTCCGGATTGCGGCTGGAACTCACGCCCCAAGGTGCAGACGCGCTGCAGGCAAGCGCGCTGCTCGCCGCCGCGCCGGAGATCGTTGATCTTCACTCGATCTACTTCGACACGCCCGACCTGGACCTGTACAATGCGGGCCATTCGCTTCGCATTCGCCGGATGCACAGCGCATGGGTGCAGGCCGTCAGGTCCAGAGGTGCAGCAGCGGTGATGTATGTGCGCAATGTGAACGGCGCCACGCCGGTGCTGGACGGACATACGCCGGTCCAGGAGATCCTTGGCGACAAGGCCCACCTGCTCGCACCGCAGTTCGAGGTGCGCGCGGAGCGACGTATCTGGACGGTGACCGACGAAGAGATGGTGGCGTCGCTCGTACTGGATCGCGGAGAGATTGCTGCCGCGGGCGGTACCACACCCGTCTGCGACGTGTCGCTCGAGCTGAGGCAGGGAACTCCGCACGCACTCTTCAATCTCGCACGACGAATAGACAGCATCGCTCTCGTCAGGCTCGGCACCGAATCCAGGCAGGACAAGGGGTTTCGTCTTCGTGAAAGTCCGCCACCCGCCTTCAAGGCCGAAGCCATCCACCTGAACGATGGCATGACGGCGGCTGAGTCATTTCAGGCGATCGCCCTGGCATGCGTCAGGCAGTTCAGGCTGAACGAGACACTGCTGCTCGCGAATCGTGGAAGAGACGCACTGCACCAGTCGCGTGTGGCACTCAGGAGGTTCAGGTCGGCACTGACCATCTTCCGTCCTCTTTTCGGGGATGCTCGCGAAGGCGGACCAGGCCGTGAGCTGCGTTGGCTTGCGGCCGAGATCGGGGAGGCGCGCAATCTGGATGTACTGCTGCAGAGCGTGCCCGATGGCGAGCTGCACAAGCCGCTATTGGCCGCGCGTGAGGCCGAATACGACAGGGTCTTGAGGGTGCTCGAGTCTGAGCGTGCGCGCACGCTGATGCTCAGCGCCATGGAGTGGATTACCGGCGGACCCTGGTTACACGACGCAGAAGCGCGGGACATTCGCAACACGCCCGCGCGCGACTTCGCCATTGACGCACTGGGCCGGCTACACCTGAAGGCACGGAAGCGGGGCAGGAAGCTGAGGACCATCAGTGACGAGCAGCGGCATCAGTTGCGGAAGACCGCAAAAAAGCTGCGCTACGGCGCTGAGTTTCACGCATCATTATTCGACTCGGCGAAACAGCGGCGGCGCAGGAAGACGTTCCTGGTGCAGTTGGAGCAACTACAGGATCAGTTGGGGGCGCTTAACGACATAGTTACTGCGCCAGCTACGCTCGAACGTCTCGGCGTCCTGGACGATCCGCAGGCGAAGGCGCTGCTGACACCGGAAGCCAGGGCTGAACTGATCCGCGACGCGGCGACGGGCTTTCGCCGCCTGATGAACGCGAAAGTCTTCTGGCGCTAGTGACTTCTGGCGCTAGTGACTCCAGGCGCTTAGCCGAGAGCAGCGTTCGTGCGAGCTGCCGGTGTCGCCCTGCCCGAGAGCGCCGAGCCGCAATTCGCGCGTGCTATCCGGGAACTCGGGAAGCAGCAGGCCGCAACCTGACGAGCCGACGGACGCTCGCTATGCCCGCAACGGGCCCGAGCGCAAGGATCGCGAAAGCCCACTGCCAGCCGACCATGTTCGCTATCGGCGGCACCAGCTGAATACTTACCGTGGTCAGCAGGAAGCCCAGTGACGTCTGCAGTGTGAGCGCCGTTCCAACGGCGTGAGGCGGTACGCTTTCGGTGACCATCACGGAGAACTGGGCGCTGTCTGCCACCACGAAGAAGCCCCACACGAGTGCAACCAGCGCCACGACCCAGAGCGGCCCCCCGAAAGCGAGCCCGATGATCAGTGCGCAGCTGCCGCTGGCGAGGAGCGACAGGGTAACCAGTCGCTCGCGACCATGCCTGTCTGCCCACAACCCGCCCCAGATGCAGCCCGCTCCCCCAACCGCAATCGTCAGAAACGACACGATGGACACTGCGGTGGGATGTGCATCGGCGGTGCCAGTGGCAGATGCGGCCATGCTTGCGGCGATGAACATCGGAATCCAGGTCCAGTAGCTGTACAGCTCGAACATGTGTCCCAGGTAGCCACCCGTGGCCAGCCGCCAGCGGCGTGTGCGCAATACATCACCCGCCAGCGACCAGCTGAACCGACGCGGCGGAAACGGGTAGGGGCCATCCCGATAGAGAACGGCCACCAGCAGCGCAGCGAGTGCGGCAGCCGCGCTCGCGACGATCACGATCGTCTCGGGAGACGCGCCCGGAAACGCCCGCACCAGGTATGGTGTCGCCTTGCCAATGGTGAGCGCACCCACCACCGTGCCCACTGCCAGCCCGCGTCTGGCTCGAAACCAGGTGGCGATCATCTTCATGGCAGGCGGATAGACGCCTGCCAGGCATGCGCCGGTCAGCAGGCGTCCGAGAAGTGCCATTTCGAAGGTGCCGCTCCAAACGAGCGAAACGTTGGCAAGCGCGCCGAGCAGTGCGGCCAACGGAAAGAGCACCCGTGAAGGGACGACGTCCGCGAGGTTGAGCAGGGCCGCGAAGGCGGTGCCGAGTACGAATCCGACCTGCACGGCGGTGGTGAGCCATCCTGTCTGGCCGGCGGTCAGGCTCCAGCGTTCGGCCAGTGCAGGGGCCGCCGCGCTCGCCGCAAACCAGAGGGACATGCCGAGCAGCTCGGCGACCGAGAGTACGACCAGTGCGCGCCAGCGCGCGGGATGATCGTCAGGCGGGAGGGGGACGGGTGCCAGAGGGCTGGCGTTCACTGCATGACGCTGCTGATGGTGTGGTGGTGATGGCGTGGAACGGCCATTAACAGTCAGTCAGTCGCTGCGCCTGCGCAATGTTCAGGAACATTTCAGCGAGGGCACGGCCAGCGGCGGCGCGCGCACATGATTCAGTCGTCTACCGGTTCCTGTTCGGCTTCCACGTAACCGTCGAGCTCGGGATCTTCCTCCTCGCTGACCGCTGTGGCGCGGGCCGAGCGGATGTGTTGTGCGGCGATATCGGTTTCGGCATCCGGAATGGTGCGTGCGGGCTGCTCGTCGCCTGACGTGAGCTCCTGCACGAAGGCCTCACGCGCACGCCGTGCGATGTCGAAGGCCGAGCCGAGTACGCCGGCGGCCACGGATGCGACGGTAGTGATCGGGTCAACGGTCGGGTGACGTGGCGGTTCGCTCGTCGGGGGGGAGAGTCGTGGTGCGGTAGGCGATGGAATGGTTGCGGACTTTTGCCCGATTCGCGCCATGTTGTTGTTGGGGGGGGCCCCCGTGCCCGAGCCAGCCACACCAATCCGACTCCACGCACCACGCACCGCCGCCAGCCCTTCCACCACACCCGGCACCTCCAGCAGCCGCACCGCCACATCCCCCACCGCACCACCCATCTCGCGTCCGAGCAACCGCTCCAGCGTCTCTCGAACAACCGTAGCCATCAGGTCCGGCGCACCCATGGCCTCGGCGTCATCACGCAGTGACCTGAAAATGTCGTTGCGCATCCTGATCGCGATCGGACTCGCAAAGTTGATCGGATTGAAGCGCTCGTCATAACGAACGCCGAGCCCTTCTATCAGCGCGGCGGTTCGCGCGAAGTACACCAGGTCTGGCGGCAATACCACCGGCCAGTCGTACATGGTGCTCATCACCTCGTTGGCAAGCAGCTCAACGCGCTCGGGAACCGTGGTGTGCTGCGCCGCGAGCGAGAGCAGCACTACCACGAGCTCACGAATCACCTCCGGGGCCGCGTCAGGCTCGATCATGCCGAGTGCCCCGAAGCCGGCCACTACGCCGTCGGGATCCTTGCGAATCGCCGCGAACACCGTCTGCACCAGCTGCCATCGCTGCTCGCGAGACACCCGCACCACCATGCCGAAGTCCAGCAGAACAAGCCGCCCGTCAGGGCCGACAAACAGGTTTCCGGGGTGCGGGTCTGCGTGGAAGAGGCCGTCCACGAGCATCATGCGCATGTACAGCTCGATGACGTGTGCGAGCACGTCTCCGGCCTCGTCAGGCGCGTGGCCCGTGCCACCGTTCCGCCTGACAGCAGCGAGGTCTCGCGCACGTGCCGCCTCCATCCAGCGATCGATACGCTCGCCTTCCATGAACTCCAGCACGAGCACCCGCTGCGTTACCAGATGTTCGTACACGCGCGGAACGACAACGCCCGGAGTACCCTCGAAGTTGCGGCGGATCTCCCGGGCATTCGCGGCCTCGAGGCGGAAATCCATCTCGTCGCCCACCCTGCGTCCGAACTCGGTCACGATCCCGTGCAGTCCGCGAAGATGGGGATTGGGCCACCTGCGTTCGATGAGCGTCAGCAGACGATCCGCCGCACGAACGTCCTTCGGCACCAGCTCCTCCACCCCGGGGCGCAGAATCTTCACCGCTACCGTCTCGCCGTTCACCATCGCCCTGTGCACCTGTCCGAGCGAGGCGGCAGCGATGGGAATCGGTTCGAAGAACTGGAAGACGCTCTCCACCGGCGCGCCATACTCGCTCTCGATGGTATCCCTGACGTGCTGCAGGGAAGCAGGCGGCACGCTGTCTACCAGCTGCGACAGCTTGCCGACGTATGGCGCGGGAATGAGGTCAGCCCTGCCCGCGAAGAGCTGCGCAAGCTTGACGAACGCCGGCCCCAGCTTCGCCAGCGTGGCCACCACGCGGTCGGCGCGGCGCTCGTGAAACTCCGCACTCCGTTCCACCCCGCGGCCGCCCACCAGCCAGCGACGGTAGTCGCGCAGGAACGAGAGCGCCAGGGGCAGGATGCGCGCGACGACAACGATGAAACGCATCCTGAAAGATAGAGGTCAGGCGGCCCGAGCCTGCAGTCGGCTCCCTGGCTCTTCGAACCTTCCAGCTCCCCAACCCCGCCCCCGCCCCGCGATCCTTACTTGATCGCAAACATGAAGGGCTGCTGCACCAGTTGGCGCACCGGTACACCGTCCACCTGCGCCGGGTTGAACTTCATATGCGGCAACGCACTGCGCACCGCCTCGGTGAACCCTGCGTGGTCGCTCTCCACAACCTTGAAGGACGGAATCTCCACGTCGCCATTACCGTTCACCACGAACTGAACCAGCACCTGGCCGCTCACGCCCGCAGCACGCAAATCCGCCGGATAGGACGGTTGCTTCGAGGCCTCGATGTTCGCGGACACCGGCTGATCCACCTGGAATTCGAAGTACGGCGCGCCCTCGCCCGCCACCTCCGCGGAGAGCACCGACGGGTCATCCGGGGCGACCGCTCTGTCCCCATCAGGAACCTCGCATGCAACCAGCAGACCTACAGCGGCAGCCGCGCTCCAGAGCGCAATGCGCGGCAGTGGATTGGAGATTTTCGGTTCACTCATGATGGCAATCCTCCGGGCCAGCAGGGTTCGGTCTTCGGCCAGTGCGGCCACTGCGGTGATCGAACGGCGGGTTCGCTGGCCTACTGCCAGCAGGAGCAGCCCGTAGCGCTCCACATCGGCGCCGGCGCGGATTACGCGCGCGTCGCAGTCCAGCTCGATGGCCATTCGCAACCTGCGGAACTGCCACCAGAGAGCGGGATTCCAGGGCTGGATGAGCAGGCACAGCGCGGCAAGCGAGAGTGCACCTGCATCACGGGCTCGCACGTGCTCGAGTTCGTGCCTCAGCACCAGCGCACGTAGCGGCGCACCGAGCGTGAGCAGCCAGGACGGGAGCACGATACTCCCGCTCCAGAAGCCGACTACGGCGGGTCCGGCGTCCTCCGACAGAAGAACCGGGACGTCGTCCACGCTGTGCGGCTGCCACGTCCGGCGCGCGCGGCCAAGCCGGAACGCGAGAAGGACAATCGCTGCGATCGCTACCAGGCTGGCGGAGAGCCAGGCGGTGAGAAGCAGCCCGCTGTAGGGCGCCAGAAACGACGCGAAGTAATCGCCGGTTGCCTGAAGCGCGTCAGACACCGCTCGCCCGAGAAGCTGCGCCGAATTAACCAGCAAGGCGCCAGCATCGCGCCAAATGCTCGGTTCAGGCGCCACCTGCGGAACGGGAAGCGCCGCCGCATCTGACGTGGCCACTACGCCAGCCACCTCACTCATCGGCAACACAGCCACCGCCACCGGAACCAGCGCGCACGCGACCATCGCCGCCAGCCACACGAATCTCCGGGCCGGAACCAGCGACGTACGCGCGCTGAGCGCAACTGTCAGATGCTCAGCGGCCACCGCGCACAGCGAGACCACCGCGCCGAGCATCAGGGCGTAGACCACCACGCCGGCGGTCATTCGTCTGCCTTCCTGTCGCTGTCCTCCAGCCGACGCTTGAGGAGCTTCCGAAGCGCCTTCAACTCATCCGCGGACAAAGGGTGCTCGTCCACCAGGTGCGTGAGCAGCAGGTCAGCGCGCCCTGCGAACATGGTGTCAATCACCCTGCCCAATACGTTTCGCCCGGCCGCTTCCGCCTGCACCAGCGGGAAGTACCGGTGCGCCCTGCCCTCATCCTCTCGGCGCACGAACTGCTTCGCCTCGAGGTTCCGCAGGATGGTGAGAACGGTGGTGTAGGCCAACTCTGCCGGTAGCTGCTCCCGTACCTCCGCAACGGTTCCGGACCCGCGCTCCCAGAGCACGGCCATCACGTCCAGCTCTCGATCTCCGATTCCGAAGTCCATGGCGACCCAGTTCGTTCAGGGTGATCAGTACCAGCGCGGCGCTCTATACTACGCTCATAGTACTACCTGCCTCGCTGGTTGTCAACGATGGGCATAGTAGTCGGGCGAACGAGATCGCAACGGCCGGAAAGCAGTAGACGGCGAAGGACATTTCTGTCCCCGCCGCCTGCCCTACTTCCTTCTTCGCTCAACTTCGCTCGATTTCCAGCTAACTGCACCACATTGTCTGGGGTGACGCCATCGGCTGAAGCAAGTCCCGGGCACATTCGTGCCGCCAGCCACGAAGATCATGCGCAACAGGCGTCAAATTCGGGTCACCGAACACGGACGCCTCTGTTGGACCGGTACAATGGACCGCTTCGATGGACCGCTCCAATGGACCGCTTCCGGAGCGATGTCGTTGAGCAGACGTCCGGAGACGACGCCATCGACCACGGTCGCCGCCCGTGGTCCGCTACTCTGTCGGAACCGTCACCACTACCGACGCCCACGACGGCTGGCCGGGCCTGGCGTAGCGATAGTCCGAGATTCTCACCGACGTGGTGCTCGCGCTCTCAGCCCCAACCGTTTCGAAGTAGGGCAAGCGCGACCAGCCCAGAAACCGAGTTCCTTCCCTGCTCTCCGCAGCCGCCTCACCTGCCGCTCCCGCACCGCGCAACCGAACCGCCTCACGCGGAGCCCAGCCCGCAGCATTCCAGGCCCGCACCGTTCCGCTCTGGTAGTGTTCACCGTTCTGCACCACCACGTGGCGTTTGAACGGCGTTACTGGCACCGGCGCCGCCATCAGCACCTGCGCACTGCTGCCACTGCTGGCAAGCTGCGTCTGCAAAGTGTTGCCTGTACGCCAGCTGGTTACCGTCATCGCAATCGCGTACACGGCTACTGCGAAAAGCGCAAACCTTGCCGGCGAAACCACGGATCCCGGCGGAGCGTGCCTTCGCAATGCACGCCGAGACAGCCACACACCAAGGCCGAGCGTCAGCCACACCCACGGGTCCACGATGAACAGCGCGTCTGCGTGAAACCAGCGGCCCGAGAAAGGCATCAGCAATCTCA
Source organism: Gemmatimonadales bacterium (assembly GCA_035306065.1). Lineage (GTDB taxonomy): Bacteria > Gemmatimonadota > Gemmatimonadetes > Gemmatimonadales > Gemmatimonadaceae > JBBQHX01. Next base: position 29,851 of record DATGOL010000034.1, read on the forward strand.
CGCCGTATGTGTTCAGCAGGTCCAGGAGCGGGTGCGACCACACTGCAATGAACGAGAGCAGCACGAGCTGACCGAAAAGCGCTGGCTGCCTCAGCCTGGCCATGCCGCCCCGTCGCCTCACGAAGCTGTCCCATGCCAGCATGCAACCGGCCAGCGCTACCGGAAGCACAGCCATTGCCAGCACACCATGCGTCCATCCGCGCCTGAACTCGAGCGCGGCCAGGTTGCCCCACCAGTAGGCAAGCGCGTCCAGGTCCGGCAGGTTCGCGCCGATTAGCAGCGTAGCCATTGCAAGCGGAGTACGGCGCTTCAGACCGGACTCGGCTAATGCCGCGCCGACTAACGTGTGGCAGAGGTTGTCCATGCGGTGAGCAACGGGGGCGGTGCGCGGCAGCAATTAAACCGCGCGGAAGGTCCGACTCCGAATCTGGCCCCGGATCACCCCTGGGGGAACCTCATCAGTAAAGTGCACGCCCGTTCAGCGTGCCCCGCCTTCAGCCACCGGTCTCGCAGGCCAGGCGCCGAGCGGTGAACTCGGCGCCAGTGTTGGCACTCAGTACCTGAAACCCAGGCCCGCCGTGAACTCGCGGCTGGGCACCGAGATGCCATCCTTGTGCTCGTCGAATCGCCAGCGGGCTTCCAGCCGCAGGCTCGCGGAGCCCAGTCCGATACGAATACCGGCAGGCACGCTGAGGGAAGGACGAACGAACTCCTCGCCGTCGTCGCCGTCAAAGCGTCCGAACAGTCCGGCAGCAACACCAACGTACGGACGCACGTAGCGCGCGGGCAGCTCCGCTTTCAATCCGAGTGAGGCGCCGGCAAGCTGCGACCTGGATGTCTCGTCAACGCCCAGGTCAGGGCGCGGCACGTCTGCCAGTGCGTAAGTGAACGCGAGCTCGCTCCGAACCCAGCGCCTCAATCCCCACTCGGCACGAAGCGAAGCCATAGGCGCGAGATCGTCGGTGCCACGATCGTAGTCGAGTGCGCCAACCGCGAGCGTGATGTCGCGATCGGGAAATCGATCAATCGTGCGGCTCGTAATGCGAACCCGGGTTCGCTGCGCGTCTGCACTATCGGGCACAGCCGGAATGAGGACGAGCGCGGCAACGGCAGTGATCAGCAGACAACGTTTGTTCATGATGTACACCCATGATGAATTGGTTTCATCCGGAGACACGCACAGCGAGTGCGGCTCCACGGGTTGGACACCTGCAACGTCGATATGGATTGCGTGAGCAGACGAGCCCGTCGCGACCTTCGCGGAATACAGGGCGCAGAGTGCGCGCCAAGTACCGTAAGCGGCCGCTACCGCCCGCGCTCCACCACGTCAGGCGGGCCGAACAGCTTGAGGCCGTAGTGCAGCACTGCTGCGGCCGTGCCGAGCAGCAGGGGAATGCCGGCGGTGACCACCCGCCATGAAAGCAGGAGGCTTCCCTCCTCTGCGCCGAGCTCGCCGGCGGCGCCGCTCACGAAGCCGAGCTCCACTGCGCCGGCGCCTGCGGGTGTGGGTGCTATGAGCTGGCCGTAGAGAAGTGCGTAGGAGCCGATCACGGTTGCAAGCAATGGTGGCGGCGCCGAAAGCGTGGAGGCCAGGATGGGAAGCACTGCCACACGAGAAGCGATGTGGATCAGGCTCAATGGAACGGCTGCCAGAAAGGTCCAGCGCGGCATCACCCGCGCATAACGGCGCACGGACCTGGCTTCACGCTTCAGCAGCTCGCGATACCGGGGCGCATAGTACCGGGCTACGAACCAGCCAGCCAGCGACGCAACCGCCAGCAGCAGAACGAGTGGCCATACCTCGCCCAGCGCGCGCACAACGCTCGGTCCCACGGCACTCCACCACTCACCTGCCACGGTCACCATGAGCACGAGCGTGATCACAACCACACACACGCCTACCACGGCGGCCTCCATGCCCATGCAGACTACCGCGGCAGTCATTGACACGCCGCCCTTGGTCATGGCCCAGAGGCGCGCCGGGTCTCCGCCTATGCGCATAGGCGTGAGTATGGACCCGGCCTCACAAACGAGCGACTGCAGCAGAACCTCGCGAAACGACACCCGGTGTCCTATGCCGCGAAGAAATGCCTGCATTCGCCACGTTCTCGCGGCAAAATCCACTATAAGAAGGGCTGCACAGAGTGCGAACGCCTGAACGGTACCCAACTGTACTCCGGAAATTTCGTGAGGGCGCAAGCTCGCGCGACAGGCGCGTTCGCACCAGTCCCCGTACACGAAAGGCGACGGGCATCACACAGGGAACGGACCGGCAGGATTACATTTCACTCTGAATTCGGCCTGCGGCCGGCGGGAGTGCGGACGGGTCGCACCCCCGAATACTTCAGACGTACAATATGTCGTTCGCCGAACTCGGCCTGCATCCCTCCCTGTTACGCGGCGTTGAAGACGCCGGCTACACGGCTCCCACACCAATTCAGCGCATCTCGATTCCGCCTGCAACCGAAGGCCGGGATCTGCTGGCGTGCGCAATGACGGGCAGTGGCAAGACAGCGGCCTTCGCGCTGCCGGTGCTGCACCGTCTCCTGGACAAGGACGGACGTGCAGTTCGTGCCGCGCTTCCACGCGCTCTCGTGCTCACGCCTACACGAGAGCTGGCAGCGCAGGTACACGGCGAATTCGAGAAGTTCGGAAAGCACGCCGGCATTCGCACGGGAATCGTGTTCGGCGGAGTGGGCATGCAGCCGCAGGTGGACATGCTGCGTCGTGGAGTGCATGTCCTGGTTGCCACGCCAGGCAGGCTGCTGGACCATCTTGGCCAGGGAACGGCGAGCCTGAAGGACGTGGAGATCCTGGTGCTCGACGAGGCCGACAGGATGCTCGACATGGGCTTCCTGCCGGATGTTCGCCGTGTGCTGAAGCAGATTCAGAACCTGCGCCAGGGGCTGCTGTTCTCTGCCACCATGCCTCCGCCTATCGGCGCGCTGGCAAAGGAGCTGCTCAACAACCCGGCCACGGTGGACGTGGAACGGCAATCGAAGCCTGCGAAGGGAATCGAGCAGGCTGTCTGGCCGGTGAAGGAAGACCTGAAGCCCGCGCTGCTCGTTCAGCTCCTTCGCACGGGAGTTCTGCAGCAGGCGCTGGTGTTCACACGAACGAAGCATCGCGCGAACAGGCTTGCCGAGTGGCTCGTGAGGCACGGCGTGAAGGCGGAGCGCATTCATGGAAACCGTTCGCAGAACCAGCGTACGCTGGCGCTGGCCGGCTTCAAGGATGGCACCTTCGAGGTTCTCGTTGCCACGGACATTGCCGCACGAGGCATTGACGTGGAAGCGCTCGAGCACGTGGTGAACTTCGACGTGCCGCACCTGCCGGAGGACTATATCCATCGGGTGGGTCGTACCGGCCGTGCCGAGGCGACGGGTGAGGCATATACGTTCGTGTCGCCTGGTGACGAGGAGCAGGACCTGCGGGCGATCGAGAAGGCCATCGGGCGCAAGCTGCCGCGTCGCAAGCTCGATGGCTTCAACTACGCAGCGCAGCCTGACGAGCGCTTCGAGATCCCGATTGCGGAGCGCATTGCGGAGATCCGCAAGCGGAAGGCGGAGGAACGTGCACGGGCGCGCGCTAAGGCAGATGCCAGGGCTCAGCGTGAGGCGGGCGGGGGCGAGGTGCGCGAAGCGCGCAGGCAGCCCACGCGTCAGGCGGCGTCCAGGGACGCCCGCCCGGAGCGTTCGGCACGACCGGGTCAGTCGCCAGGCGGCAGGCCGGCGAGCGAAGGTGGCGCCGGATCAGGTCAGCGTCCGAGGCGCAGGAGGGGTGGTGGTGGTGGTGGCGGCGGCGGCGGCGGCGGGCGAGGTAATGGTGGCGGTGGCGGTGGCCGCAGTGGTGGAAGTGGGGGTCGTGCGGGCGGCGGCGAGCGAGGCAGCGGGCGGCAGGGCTAGAGCACCTGCAACACCACCGGTAGCGGCAAACTATGCGGGAGAGTATCCATCCATGGTGCCGCTCCCCGCGATCGCGCTCTCGTCAGCCTCACGCAAACCTGTCGGCGTCCTACTGGCGCCGCTCATGCTGCTTGCCGGCGCCCTGGTGCTTACGGCCCTGGTGCTGTTGCTGGCCGGATTTCCTCCCGGACCGGCACTCGGTGCACTCGTGTCCGGGAGCGTGGGCTCGGTGGACGCATTCGTGTCCGGCACCCTCGTCCGCACCACCCCGCTGCTTCTCACCGGCCTGGCGGTGACACTGGCATTCCGCGCAGGGTTACTGAATATCGGCGCGGAAGGACAGCTGCTCGCGGGCGCATGCGCGGCCACGGCCGTAGGGGTGACGGCCAGTTCTTCCGGCGTGCTCGCATTGCCCCTCGCCCTGCTCGCCGGCGCTGCAACCGGCGCTCTCTGGGCAGGAATTGCCGGCGTGCTGCGCAGTAAGTTCAGTGTGCACGAGGTGATCAGCACACTCATGCTGAACTTCATCGCACTGCACGTCACTGGCTGGCTGGTGCGCGGCCCGCTCCAGGAGCCTACCGGTATCTACCCGCAGAGCGCGGGCATTACCGAAGCCGCACGACTTCCGCTGATCGCGAGCGGCACTCGTCTGCACTGGGGAGTGGTGATCGCCGCGCTTGCCGCGCTGGTGTCCGGATGGGTGCTGCATCACCACTGGGCAGGGTTTCGTCTTCGTGCGGCTGGCGCAAACCCATTCGCTGCCCTGAGCGCCGGACGGGTGAATGTCGGCCGCCTCACGCTCCGCGTGTTCCTGATAAGCGGCGCCATTGCGGGGCTCGCGGGCGCCGTGGAGCTCACCGGAGTTACCTACGCGCTGTACGAGAACTTCTCGCCCGGATGGGGATATACCGCAATTGCGGTTGCACTCCTCGCCAGGCTGGACCCGTGGCTCACGGTGCCGAGTGCGCTGCTGTTCGGTGCGTTGCAGGCAGGTGCGGGTGCCATGCAGCGGGACGCGGGCGTTCCACTCGTCGTGGTGAGTGTGGTGGAGGCACTGCTGATTCTCGCTGTACTCGCCATGGCGCGTTTGCGCAGCGATGGTGAAGCTTGACGCCCGAGCTGGAAGCATTTCTCGAGGCGACGGTTCGCACCGCAACTCCGCTCGCAATTGCCGCAATCGGCGAGACGGTGAGCGAACGCGCCGGCGTAATCAACCTCGGCCTCGAAGGCGCGATGATCGCCGGTGCTTTCGGCGCACTCATCGTGGCCGGTATTGCCGGACCAATCGTGGGGCTTGGAGGAGCGATCCTCGCTGGCGTTGCCGTGGGCGTGCTCTTCGCTGCCTTCGCAATCGCGCTGCGAACAGACCAGATAATTACCGGCACGGCGCTCACGATCCTCGCGCTGGGCCTCACGGGCACTCTCTACCGAACTGCCTACGGCGCGTCAGGCGCGGCACTCTCCACGCCGATGCTCGACCACCTGGCCCTGCCCGGGTTGTCTGACATCCCCATCGTTGGCACCGCGCTGTTCGCCCAGCCACTCACCACCTGGCTGCTGTACCTGCTTGTGCCCGTGGTATGGTGGTGGCTGACACGTACTCACTCGGGTCTCTCACTCAGGAGTGTGGGCGAGAACCCTGACGCGGCCATCGCAGCCGGAATTAGGCCTGGCAGGGTGCGTACGGTGGCCGTGCTCACCGGTTGCGCGCTGGGAGGGCTTGCCGGCGGAACGCTGGTAGTGGCGCAGGTTGGAACGTTTGCGGAAGGCATGTCTGCCGGTCGCGGCTTCATTGCCATCGCGATAGTCGTACTGGGACGCTGGCACCCCGGAGGAGCGCTGCTCGGCGCACTCGTATTCGGCGCCGCGAGCGCACTACAGTACCTGCTGCAGGCGCTGGGACAGGAGCTGCCGTACCAGCTGTTCCTCGCACTTCCCTACGTTCTGGTTCTCGTGCTGCTGGCCGCTACACGAGGGAGGGCGGGCGCGCCGGCGGCGCTGGGGCAATAGGCGAGCGAACGGGCTAACGCTGCGGCGAGCGGCGGCGTTCCTGCCGCCACGCTCTGCGGGTTCCTCCCACCACCAGCGCCTGAAACAAGAGATGCGACGGGCGAATCCCTCTAGCAGCCCACAGTTGCACTGCTCCACCGAACCACCCAGCGCCCCTCGGCCTGTCTCTCGAGCAGGGAGTACGTGACGCGCGACCCGAAGTCGCGCGCCACCACCAGCGACGGGCGGGAGGAGTCACCGAGCCGGAGCGCGGCCAGGACGTCCATCAACTGCACGGACTCCTCGGTGCCTATCGCGCGCTCCGTGTACGCAAGCTGCCAGGGTGCGCGCGGTCTGTTCCTGTCGCGCTCCGCAACCATGAACACGTGCTCCGCCAACGGCATCGCCTCAGAGGAGATGCGCCGCACCACCAGGGCTGAGATCCCCTCGGTGCTGTCGTCCAGCTGGAACCTGCGCGCACTCCGCACTACGTAGGGAATTCCCTCGAATGCAGTGGCGGTGTCCCCCGGCGCCATGGACGCCAGGCGCGCCACCTCGGCCGCGAGGCGCGCGGAATCCGCCGACGCCAGCGACTCGATGGAGTCGAGCGGGATGGCAGTCGCATAGCCTGCCGCTATGGCCACGGTCCACGACTGCGACACGTTGCCATCGGGAAGACGCACTTCTGCCGTGGGCCATTCGACGCAGCTGTCGGTACCGCGCGACTGCGCGCCGACTATGGTGGCGTTCGATACCTTCCCGCGGCGCGCGAACAGTTCCACCGGCAGCGGGGCCATGCGGCTGGGGTCCCGTGCGCTGAGCTCGTGGAGAGTGCTGTCGGCATACTCCGGCAGAACCAGGACTGCCGTACGTGTGGTTACACCTGCGATGCCGAGGAAGGGGCCTGCTTCCGCGATGCGCCATCTGGGCGGGGCGGGCAGCGGTACGGACACGGCGCCGAGTGTGTCGGTGCGTACGCTGTCTTCAGGGGGTGGCGGAATCGACGGAGTGTCCGGCGAGGTGTCGCACGCGGCAAAGGCGAGCAGCGCGATGACAAGGGCCAACCAGGTGCGCAACGCTGCCGGCCTGTTGCGGGATGCACTTCTTGTGTAACTCACGTCTGCCTCTCGGACCGTACGGGACTGCGCGCGTGTTCCATCGCGCGTAATTTGGACCGGCCAGAGGCCACGTCAACGATGGGCTGTGTAACCTGTGAACCGGGAACACGCCACTCGAGCCGTTCTTTCCTCCATTCCAGCAGATGACATCCACCGAAATGTCGGCAAACGCCGGGCCCGAACAGCACTCGGGACTGCTCGCCCGACTGGGGCTCCGCACTCGCGAACACCGCGCCTGGGGAATGTACGACTGGGGAATATCCGGGATGCAGACGGTGATCATGACGTCCGTGTTCCAGATCTATTTCATAGACGTGGCTGGCCGTGGCCATGACAATCCTCTTCAGTGGTGGAGCGGCGCGAATACGGTTGGGGCGGTGATCGTGGCGCTGCTGGCGCCGATACTGGGTGCGCTGGCTGACTACGCTGGAATCAAGAAGCGATTCCTTGCGCTGTGGACGGGTGTGGGCGCCTCGGCGATTGCCGGCATGTGGTTCATCCATGCGGGTGACCTGCGAATGGCGGCAGTGCTGTACATCATTGCGCTGATCGGTGCCACGGCCAGCATGGCGTTCTACGAGTCGCTGCTGCCGCACATAACGAGAACGGACGAGATGGACCGTGTGTCGTCCGGCGGCTATGCGTTAGGCTACCTGGGTGGCGGCATCCTGCTGCTCATCAACATCCTGTGGATCTTCAACCCGCAGTGGTTCGGCCTGCCGAGTGGTGAGGGGCTGACGGCAAACGAGGCTACGCTGCCCACGCGGCTTGCGTTCGTTTCGGTAGCTGTGTGGTGGGTGATATTCTCCATTCCCATCTTCAAGCGGGTAAGCGAGCCTGCAAGAAGACTGGAGGCCGACGAGAAAACGGGTGAGAGCCCGGTACGCATGGCGTTCGTGAGGCTCGGCGAAACGTTGCGCGAGCTTCGCGGCTACAAGCATGCGTTCCTGATGCTCATTGCCTTCATGATCTACAATGACGGCATCCAGACCATCATCAAGATGGCTGCTGCGTACGGAACGGACCTGGGAATCGATCGTGCGGCACTGATAGGCTCGATACTGATAGTTCAGTTCGTGGGCGTTCCATTTGCGTTCCTGTTCGGGAATCTTGCAGGTCGCATTGGTGCCAGGAACGCGATATTTCTTGGGCTGCTGGTGTATGTCTTCATCAGCGTGCTGGGTTATTTCATGACTACGGCAACGCACTTCTTCATTCTTGCTGGCCTGGTGGGAATGGTGCAGGGTGGCACGCAGGCGCTGAGCCGGTCGTTGTTCGCGAGCATGATCCCACGACACAAGTCCGGTGAGTTCTTCGGCTTCTACAGTGTGTTCGAGAAGTTCGCGGGGATCTTCGGACCGCTGCTGTTCTTCGTCATGCTGTCCGCGTCAGGCAGCAGCCGGAACGCGATCCTGTCGGTAATCCTGTTCTTCGTGCTGGGAGCGGCGCTGCTGTGGCGTGTGGATCCGAAGGAGGGACAGCGGGTGGCGCGATTGGCGGAAGAAGAGACCGAAGTGGTAGGCGTCAGCGCGTGATGTTGAACGCATGACGTGGGCGGCCGGAGTGGGCGGAAGGCTCCGCGTGTGGCCGGCACACCAGACGGGCGCCGGCTACGGCCGGCTCCTCTTCTCCGGCAGGAACTCGCCGATCAGGTCCCAATGCCAGGCATCGCGCCGCAGGCCGGTGCGCGGGTCCTTCAGCGGCTTGAACTGCAGCCGGTCTGCGGGAAGTCCCACCTCACGGCCGTAGGCGAGCAGCAGCTCCCGGTCCACCGAAACCAGGTGCGCCATGGATCGGCCGTACCATACATGCCTGTGGAGCCAGAGTCCGCCGTCCATGGCGTAGATCATTCCCAGGCGGCGATCTTCGAACTCCCGCCAGCGCAGGTTCTCCGGTAGCTCACTTCGGTTCCTCATCCCGCAACCAACCGGGTAAGGCGTGTCCAGGTCAAGCTTTTCCGACACGATGCACACTGCGGCGTCGAAACGCAGCGAGTCCACCTGGGACGCATCCAGCGTCAGCGCATCGTCGAGCATGACCCGCTCAGGTTCCCGGCGCAGCCGCAACCGGGCCGCACTTGATGAGGCCTTCGGATATCGCCGGACCAACCGGAGTAGCCGTTCCGATGAAGATCCCGCACTCCTCCGGAGCACCACCGGCGTGGGTGGCCGTGGCAGACCAGCCCCCGGCATCCGCCGCATGAACCGTGATGGCAACACCCTTGGAGGGTGTCACCTCGAGTGCCGCAAGCGACGTGGAGTAAACGGAGTTCGAGAAGAAGTATCCGTCCTGCGAAACCACGAGGTTGCGCAGGTCACTCCGCATGGATGCGGTGAGTGCCTTTCCCTTGGTTGCCTGGAACTTGGGGATCGCGATCGTGGCAAGTATGCCGATGATCACAACCACGATCAGCAATTCTATCAGGGTGAATCCGCGGCGCCGCGCAGGCATGGCCGCCTCCAGTGCTTGAACAGTCGAGAAAATGAAGAATGGTCGAGACCGCTGTCACAGCACTGCAATGGCAAGGCCGGGGCCGGAGTGGGAACTCCACGCCAACCCTTTATTTCACAACACTTTACGTTCTGAGGGGTTCGAACACTCACCGCAGCGGGCGGGCGAAAAACGCAAGAGTCTTTGCAGGTTGCGTGTCTGAACCCAAAATCCGTGCCTGACCTTACTCCTTGGTTTCCAGCCAGTTATCCCCCACTCCCACGTCCACCACGAGCGGTACATCCAGTTCCGCCGCGTGCTCCATTTCGTGCACGATCACCTGGCGCATCTCGCTCAATTCATCCGGCGGCACTTCGAAAACCAGTTCGTCGTGCACCTGGAGGAGCATCGTCGTCTGCACCCCGCGCTCCTCGAGCAGGTTGTGAATGTGAATCATGGCGAGCTTTATCAGGTCGGCGGCCGAGCCCTGGATGGGAGAGTTGGCCGCCGTGCGCTCACCGAATGCGCGGATGTTGAAGTTGCGGTCCCGCAGTTCGGGTATGTACCGCCGGCGGCCGAACAACGTTTGGACATACCCGTGCTCACGCGCGAAAGTGACGCGTGAATCCAGATACTCCCGAATTCCGGCGAACCGCTCGAAGTAGGTGGAAATGAACTCCCGTGCCTCCTCCATCGAGATCTTGAGCTGCCTGGAGAGGGCGAACGCGCCCTGTCCGTAGATGGTGGCGAAGTTGATGGTCTTCGCGCGTGCGCGCATTTCAGAGGTCACGGACTCCACAGGTACGCCGAAGATGATGCTGGCGGTTTCCCGGTGGATGTCGCCGCCGGCGTTGAAGGCGGCCACGAAGGCCGGATCGGCCGAGAGGTGTGCGAGCAGGCGAAGCTCGATCTGCGAGTAATCTGCAGCGAGCAGCTTCCACCCTTCCCTGGGAATGAATCCGCGCCGGATGTCGCGACCGAGTTCCCGGCGGATGGGGATGTTCTGCAGGTTGGGGTCGCTGGAGCTGAGGCGACCGGTGGATGCCACGGTCTGGTTGAACGATGTGTGCAGCCTGCCCGTGTGCGGGTTCACGAGCGCGGGCAGGGTGTCCAGGTACGTGTTCTCCAGCTTCGCGAGTTCGCGGTACTCCATGAGAAGCGACGGTATGGCGTGTCCCTCATCCGCCAGCTCCTGCAGGACCGATGCGTCAGTGGACGGGCCGGTTGACGTGCGCTTCTTGATGGGCAGTTCGAGTTTCTCGAACAGGATCACGCGAAGCTGCGGGTTGGAGGCAATGTTGAACTCCTCGCCGGCCTCACGATAAATCTCCTGCTCCACGCGCTCACGCTCCGCACGGAAGCGGGACTTGAGCGACGCGAACCACTTCGCGTCTATGGACACACCCGCCGACTCCATGGCCGCAAGCACCTCAATGAGCGGCATCTCGATGTCGTGCAGCAGTCGCGTGAGCTCGTGGGACTCCAGCTGGGGCTCGAACACCTCCCGCAGGCGGAAGGTGAGGTCGGCATCTTCGCAGGCGTAATGGCTGGCGACGGACACGGGCACGGCGTCGAACCGGATCTGCTGCCTGCCCTTTCCGCAGAGCGCTTCGTAAGAGACTGCCTGATGCTTGAGGAACTCGAGTGCCAGCAGGTCGAGCGAGTGCGACCGCCTGCCAGGATCGAGAACGTAGCTGGCAAGCATCGTGTCGAAGGAGAGACCACGAAGAGTGATGCCCTCACCGCGCAGCACGAGCATGTCGTACTTGGCGTTCTGAGCAACCTTGGCGACTGCGGCGTCTTCCAGCAGTTCGCGCAGCGGTGCCATGCGCGGGTCGCTCAGCGGCGGCAGGTTCACGGGCACTACCGGTCCCTTTGCGAGCAGCCTGCCCGCCAGGCAATTCGGGTCGAACGGGGGATCGGCGCGGAGCGGTTCGCCGTCAGGCGCGGGGCTCGCGTCGCCGTTCAGCAGGTCGCCCTGGGCCGCGCGATAAACGCGGTGCCGCAGCGGAAAGTAGTACGCCTCTCCCGGCGCTGCTGCCACGGATATGCCAACGAGGATGGAGCGCAGCGGGTCTACGACGGTAGGAGTTCCCGGCTCGGTAACTGTCTCGGTATCGAAGGCAAACCAGGGCACCTCGCGCAGTCGCCTTACGACTCGCCCGACGTCCTCCACCGTCTCTACGGTTTCGTAGTTCGACTCCGCCGGCTTGCTCGTTTCCACCTCGGCCGCCGCATCACGCGCCATCGAATGAAACTCGAGCTCCACGAACAGGTCGCGAAGAAGCTCCGTGTCCGGCTGCTGTAGCCGCAGCGACTCCAGGTTGAGCGCTATGTCAACATCATCCAGGATGGTTACCAGCTCGCGTGAGAGCCTGGCCTGATCCGCATGCTGCACGAGCGCCTCACGAGGGCGCTTCTTCTTCAGGTCCGCAGCATTTGCCAGAATGTTCTCCAGGTCACCGAAAGTCTCGATGAGCTCCTTCGCCGTCTTCTCGCCAATGCCGGGTACGCCCGGAACGTTGTCCGACGTATCACCTACCATCGCGAGAAAATCGATGGTGTACTGCGGCTCCACTCCCAGCCGCTCCGAGCCGTTCGCTACACCAACCCACTGCTCCTCCACGCTCGCCGGCCCGCCACGACCGGGATTGAGCAGCCATACCTTGTCGCGAACGAGCTGGTGGAAGTCCTTGTCACCACTCACCACCACCACCTCCACACCCTGCTCCGCACCCTGACGCGCCAGGGTTCCGATTACATCGTCTGCCTCGTAGCCCGGCACGGCGAGTACCGGGATGTGATACGCAGCCAGAAGCTGCTTGATGCGCTCCATCCCGCTGTCGAAGTCCGCCTGCAGTTCATTAGTGAGCTTCTCGCGCGTTGCCTTGTAATCCGGGTACTTCTCCGTTCGGAACGAAAGTCCCGAATCGTGCACCCAGCCCAGGTACTCGGGCCGGTGCTTCTCGAGAAGACGCTGAAGGAAGTTCGCTATGCCCCACGCCGCCGACGTGTTCTCACCGCGACTGGTTGTGAGAGGCCTGGAGATGAGCGCGAAAAAGGCGCGATAGATCAGCGCGTAGCCGTCTACGAGAAAGAGGCGCGGACCTTTGGGAGGTGTGATGCTGGACATCGTGAGTATTGAGGGTCAGGCTGCAATATCGCGCTCTCGCTGCGGATATTCGAATCCCAAGGCACCATAAGGACGATGCCTCCGCTCGCAAAGCGAGCGGAGGCAGTCGAGACAGCCGTACAGCTTGTGGGCTCGAAGTAGCGAGCTCAGCCGTTCGTCACGTTTGCCGCGTGAAGTCCCTTGTCGCCATTCATAATCTCGAATTCCACCGGCTGTCCTTCCTGCAGTGTCTTGAATCCGTCCATCTGGATTGCCGAGAAGTGCACGAACACGTCGTCGCCACCCTCCTGCTCAATGAAACCGTAGCCCTTGGCATCATTGAACCACTTTACCTTACCTCTGGCCATTCGACTGCCTCCTGCAGGGTCATTCAATCCCGCACCTGCCTTCAGTGCAGTGCAAACCCCCCTGGGTTGCGCGCCTTATATACGGGCGATCACGTGGCCTGTCAAGGAATAATCCGCGATGCGGCCCCCTTGGTCGCTGCACGCGAATCGAGCCGCACAACGACCAGCCGCGTGAGGTGGGGCAAACGTCCCACGCCTTACGGCAGCCGTCGTCGTGAGGTACCGTGAAGCCGCACGAAGACTGACCTGAACTGATTCTCCTGACCCGGGAGCAGCCGCCAGCCGCCAGCCCCGGTAACGTCCTGAAACACGAGCCGGGCATTCAGCCGCTGGTACTCCCATGGGATCAGCCGCCCGCGCTCCGTCGCGGCATTCACGGCGTTGTCAACGAACGCGTCCGGTTCGCCGAGCGCCGCGGGCTCCGGCTGAGGTCGGTGTCACGGGCTCCGGCGTGGGGCGGGGAGGCGCGGAGACGACGCACTCCCGGAGAGCTCCGTCAGCCTCACCGACGATCCGCCAATCCCCGACCGCGACAGCGGTATGGGCACCTCGCCCGAGCCGAACACCACGCTCGAACCGCGCTGCAGCATGTAGACGAGGCGGGCGCCGGACCGGCAGGTATCCCGATAACTGGAGACCGGAACGGACTCCTCGCGATGGAAGCTGACCCTCGGGCAGCGCCATGAGGAGCGTGCATTGCGCGCCTCTGCCATCGTTCCGGGGCTGCTCCGGCGTGTCACCTGTCCCTGTCAATTGCCGTCATATTTGACCTGGGCACTGACGAGCGCCGTTTCCGGCGTATATTCCGCTCGCGACTCACACCAAGATACTACTGCCACGCCCGCCGCTGTGCCGCGACTGCTGCCACTGTCGTTCTTGCCGGGCATCCCGATCACCGTTAGGTTCGCCGCGTGTCCACGCCCCAAGCCCTGGTAGGCACCCAGCTAGCCGGATATTCACTGCAGGCACTCGTAGGCGAGGGTGGCACCTCGGTAGTGTACCGTGCCGAACACCCTGAACACGGCACCGTGGCGCTCAAGGTCTTGAAGGACAAGCTGCGCCAGGACAGGACTGCAGTTGCCCGATTCCTTCGCGAAGCGAAGCTCGGCGAGCGAGTGCGTCATTCCGGAGTGGTTCGCACCATCGAGTACGGTGAGGCCGACTCCGGCCAGCACTACCTGGCAATCGAGTGGGCGCAGGGTGAACTGCTGGAGCGGTACCTGAAACGTCGTGGTCCCCTGCCGCCCGCGGAGGTTGCTGCAGTCGTACCTCAGATTGCAGAAGCAGTTCACGCTGCGCATGCGATGGGCATCGTTCACCGCGACCTGAAGCCGGACAACCTGATGTACGATCCGGAAAGCGGCCAGGTGAAGCTTCTGGATTTCGGCATTGCGGCGCAGACGGACACCGCGCCTGACGATCGCCTGACGCGCGCCGGCTTCTTCGTGGGAACGCTGATGTACGTTGCGCCGGAATCGCTGTCCGGAGAGCTCGTGGGACCCGCGGCAGACCAGTACAGCCTGGCGACAATCGCCTACTGCATGCTCACCGGCTGCATGCCGTATACATCGGGCACGCCTCGCGAGATGTTCACGCTGCTTCTCTCCGAGCCGCCCACGCCGCTGAATCGCGCGAATCCAACGCTGGATTTCAGCAGCGAAGTGCACGACGTGATAATGCGAGGGCTCGCCAGGCAGCCTTCCGAACGGTTCGACAGCGTGCTGGTGTTTGCGAAGAAGCTGAGCGAGGCACTGGCCAGCCCCGACGCGGTGCGACAGCGGCCGGCAGACTCGGGAAAGAGCGGGTTGCTGGCGAGGGTACGCGGGATCTTCCGGAAGCAGGAATAGCGCCTGACGCGGCCCTAAACGGCGGCCGCGTCTTCCTGCCTGGCGCGAATCGGCGTATTGAGGTCAGCCATCCGCACCGGCAGCCACACCGTGAACACCGAGCCGTTGCCCAGGGCGCTCTCCACGGTTACGTCGCCACCGAGCAAGCGCGCCATGCGCCTGGCGAGTGCCAGACCCAGCCCGGTTCCACGCTCCATGGAATCGCCGCGCGCCCCCGCATTCACCTGCTCGAACTCGTCGAACACGCGCGCGTGATCCGCCGCATCGATACCCACACCGGTATCCGCCACCTGCAGGGCAACCCAGCAGCCAGCCGGATTCGGCGGACCCGAACCATCCACCCGTCCGTCAACGAGGGTGCCTGACGCCACGTCAGGTGCGGGTGGAACGAGCTTCCCGCGAATCGATATTCCGCCCGACGGCGTGAACTTCACCGCGTTGCCAAGCAGGTTCAGAAGTATCTGCCTGAGGATCATGGGATCGGTTCGCACGCGCGGCAGCGTTGACGGCACCGACAGCGACATCGCCAGCCCAGCCTCGCTCACGAGCGACTCGATCTCGGTAGCCACATCGAACACGAACGGACGCAGCGACACCGGCTCCGGCTGCAGCTCCATTCGCCCGCTCGCCATCTTCGCGAGATCGAGCACCTGGTCCACGAGCTGACGAAGATGCGCTGCAGAGACGTCTATCCGCTCGAGCGGCACCAGCTGGCGCGGCGACAGCGAGCCATACACACCCTCGCGCAGCAGGTCGGTGAACCCGACAATGGCATTCAGCGGCGTGCGCAGCTCGTGAGACACGTTCGCGAGAAACTCACTCTTCGAGCGGTTCGCCCTTATCAACTCGGCACTCAGTGTCTCGAGCTCCTGCGAACGATCCGCCAGGCGCCGCACGTAGCGACGCTCATGCCGGTACGTCATGCCGAGCAGGATGGCGAATGCGAGTGGAACACTCCAGAGCGCGATCTCTACCCAGGGTCGGTGGTCGTGGGTGACCGCCACGGTCCATGCGCCACCAATGGCCCTGGTGCGCGGCGGGAGCGCAACCGGAGAAGCTGACATCACGGACTGCGTGAGGAAGCCAAGAAACTGAGGGCGGTTGCTTCGGTGCGTCTGGTCCACGATCACGGCATCGCCCTGCGACAGCTGCAGCCTGGTTCGGGTAGCCGGCGCCACCACGCGCAGCCTGCGATCGAGCCCGGAGCTCCCGAGAACTCCACCCACGAAGCCGAGCAGCTCGTCTTCGTCGTACGCGGCCATGACCATGTAAAAGGCGGAGGTGC
>DATGOL010000035.1:0-30365 GCA_035306065.1 Gemmatimonadales bacterium
GAGGAACGCGTCCACGCCCATGAGGTCCACAACCACGCCGCCCTTGATCTTCTTGACGAGTGTTCCTTCCACCGGCTCGTCGTTCTCGTAGGCCACACGAATGCGCTCCCACACGCGCATGAAGTCGGCCTTCTTCTTCGAGAGAACAACAGAACCTTCCTGGTCCTCGAGATGCTCGAGCAGGACTTCAACTTCATCACCGACCTTGAGGTCGGGCATGTCCTTGAATTCTTCGAGCGGAACGGTGCCTTCGGACTTGAAGCCGATGTCCAGCACCACCATGTTCTCGCGAACTTCCATGACCTTGGCGGAGACAATCTCGCCCTCCTCGATGGAGGCCATTGTCCCCTGGTACATCTCGATCATGGCCTCGAACTCTTCGGACGTGTATTCGTCCTCCTCGTAGAGTTCGGGGCGGCGGTTGGCTAGCGGACGGAGCTGTGACCGTTGAAGGTCACGCTTCTGACGTGCCGTGAGCTGAGTGCCATCGCCGGAGTCATCAGTGCCGGTGGAACCGGTGTCTGCAGCGGTAGAGATTGTGTCCTGTACGAGTTCGGTCATACCGAGAGGTGCTCTCCCAGACGCGGATTTATTCTCGCCGCGACGAGTCCTGGAGGTGAAAGACGATGAACGCCGGTAGGCCCCAGAACGGACGGCCAGCCGGCGCTACTTCACGGGAACCATGCAATGTACGTGCGAGCAGATCGAGCGTCAACCAGATTCGACCGCCCCTTCACCGGGTGACTCCAACTCATCCACCCGCGCCGCCGCCCTCGCCAGGGCCACTATCCGCTCCACCTGCTCAGGCTGCGTCAGGTACGTCGTGTCCACCAGAACCGCATCCCTGGCCTGCACCGTCTGCGTGGAATCCCGCGCATCCCGCTGCACCAGGCGCTCCGTTTCCGCCGCAATCTCCTCGTCCAGCGGACGCCGCTCCAGTCGCTGAAGAAGCCTCCGCCGCGCCCGCTCCCACGGGTCCGCCACCAGGAAGATCTTCATCTGCGCATCCGGAAATACCGCCGTGCCGATGTCCCGCCCGTCCACAACCACCGACGTACCGCTCGCAATCGCCCGGACCTGCGCGTTCACCCAGTCGCGTACGCGCGCCCGAGTGGCCACCGCAGACACCGCTCGCGTAACGCCCTCGTCCCTTATGCGCTCCTCGGCGTCCGCGCCATCCACAAGCACTCGGAAGGAATGCTCGCGAGGCGCCACGCTAACCCGTTCTGCAGCCTGCAGCAGCGACTCGTCCGTCCACTCGTCAGGTGTGCCTCCATGCTCCAGCCTGGCTGCCGTAACGCCGCGATACAACGCACCCGAATCCACATGCCGGTAGCCAAGTTCCTGCGCAACCCATTGCGCGGTGCTCGACTTCCCGCTGGCAGCCGGACCGTCTATCGCAATCACCTGGTGCTCACGGCGCTCCGTCATCGCCGCATCCTCCCCAGGTCGTTCCAGAACTCGGGATAGCTCACCGCCACGCAATCCGGGTCGTCCACCACCACGTCATTCCCCGGCAGCGCACCGAGCACGCCGAACGCCATGGCCATGCGGTGATCGCCATGCGTCTTCACCGCGCCGGCAAGCGGGCGCCGCACACCGCGCACCACCAGCCCGTCAGGCAGCTCTCCGGCATCCGCACCTATGGCCCTCAGCCCGGCCACCAGGGCGGAAATCCGGTCGCTCTCCTTGACGCGCAGCTCGCCCGCGCCAGTGATTCTCGTCTCGCCTTCAGCAAGTGCAGCGAGACAGGCAAGCACGGGCAATTCATCCACCATGCCCGGCACATCACCTGCCTCCACGGTGATTCCGCGCAGCTCCGACGGCCTGACGACCAGCGTAGCCACAGGTTCCTCCCAGCCCTCCTGCTCTGTCACCGAGATGGACGCGCCCATCCGCTCCAGTGCCGCCAGGAACCCGGCGCGGGCCGGCGAGATGCAGACGTCAGGCAGCTCCACCCCTTCCAGCCCTGCACCGCCTGCTGCCGCAAATGCTGCCGGGAATGCAGCAGACGAAGGGTCCGCGGGCACCCGCACGTCCGTAGCCGGCAGCGAGGAAGCCGGCTCCAGCCTGACTGCGCCATCACGTGATGAGATCCGCACGCCTCGTGAGCCAAGCATCCGCTCCGTGTGGTCGCGTGACAGTTGCGGCTCCCGAACTGTAGCTGGTACGCCGGCAATGAGCGCCGCGAGGAGAATGGCGCTCTTGACCTGGGCGGACGCCACCTCCGAATCCCACTCGATTTCGTGCAGCGCTCCCCCGAACAGCTCCATCGGGAGCGTGCCATCGCTCGTGAGGCGGATCTCCGCGCCCATCCTGGTCAGCGGCGCAACCACCCGACGCATCGGCCGCCGCGAAAGACTTTCGTCCCCCACGAGCGTCGCGCGCGTCCCGGCACCTGCAATCACACCCGCGAGCAGCCTGGCGGTGGTTCCGCTGTTTCCGCAGTCGATCGGTTCCGACGGTGCCTGAAGGCCGCGCAGCGTCACACCCGTTACTTTCCAGACGTCAGGGCCCTCGAGCACTTCCACACCCTGCAGCCGGAGCGCCTGCGCGGAAGCGCGCACGTCTGCCGAATTGAGGATGCCCTGAACCTGGCTGACACCTTCGCCGAGTGCGGCGAGTATCAGCGCGCGATGAGAGATACTCTTGTCGCCGGGAACCCTGAGGCGGTGCGGAGCGATGTTCGTTGCGGAGGCTGGCATATCGCCCCCAAGATAGGCGTATCGTTGTCGGCCCGGCACTGCAGGCCCGGCCGAAACGCTGACGCATGGTGCTCGATCGTGCGGCGGAGCCAGCGTCGTTTACGGGTGGAGATCCGGCAGGTCCGGGCTGGTCGGAACCGCTCCTGGCACTTCATCGAGTCCCTGCAGTGATTCTTCCACATTTTCCACGAACATCAGTTCCAGAAGCCTGATGGCCGCCCTTGCAAACGCGTGGTGCTCACGTGCGCCAAGGTCACCGGTTCGCTCGAGCTCAGTGTCTCCGAGAATGCGCCCACTCTCGCGGAATACCATGAACGTGTCGTGAGCCTGCCGCGACATGAGAAGGTCGGCGGAAAGCCGGTCGAAATCACTCGCCTGCTTTAAGTCCGCCGGCTCGTGAAGGGTATCCGCAGGCACGCCCGAATCCGCGATGGAGGCTCGCGTAGCGGCTCCGGAATCAATGCTCTCAGCGTAGGTCTCGAGGGCCCGCTGGTTGACCAGCACAGGCGGACCGAAGTGCTCGCAAAGCGCGCGAAACCGCGGGTCCTCTGCCTGCCCTGCATGCTCCTGGAGCGCCGTGCGGAAGCGCTCGTGACGAACCACGGCGCCCATCAGCTGCGCACGGACGAAACTCATGCCGCTTTTCATGTTTCGCCTCCCACTGTACGGGTGTGGACGAGCCTGGCGCGATCCGACAGCCTGCCGGCGGCCGGGAGCAGATTCCGTGGCTGCACGGAGCGTGCGAAAAGCCGGCCGACGGATGGTTGCAAAGCCTGAAAAATGCCTTGCCGCTACTGGCAAGTTCGCCACCAGGATCTGCTTGAAAAACTGCAGAATTTGCCCCCGAAAAGTGTTGACCGAGGCGCCCTGACTATTAGTATTCCTTACCGAAGATTTACCGAAAGCACTGGGTGGCGAAGCGATGGTGAAGGCAGGCGCCGGGAGAACCGGAACCCGCGTGGTTGGGGCGACCGGTTCGTCTCGGCGGAGCGGTAAAGTGGTTGGCGGAGAGTCCGGAGCTGCAAGCAGACTTGCGGGCGTAAGGCGCGCGAGAAAGCCTGCGAGCGGCGGCGGAGCTGTGCGGCGGAAGGGCGCATCGGGAAGTGAATCCAGGCAATCGGGTGGCGCTCCCGTTGGCCGGAAGACCGCTGCTCGGAAGGCCGCGAGCAGGAAGTCGACTCCCAAGTCCGCGGCCCGGAAGGCGGCGACGAAAAGAGCGATTCCGAAGTCCGCGACTCGAAAGACGACGACCCGGACGGCAGCGACCCGGAAGGCGACTCCCGCGAAGCCGGCAGCCAGAAAGGCCACCCCGCGCAAACCCGCAGTCAGGAAGAAGACTCCGAACACTGCGAAGAAGCTGGCAGCCAGGAAGGCGGCGAAGCGGCCGAGCTCGACCACAGCAAAGCCGGTTGCCAGGGGCTCCGTGGCGAAGAAGCCGGCTGCTCGTAAGGTGGCTTCGAAGAAGTCGGCATCAGAGCGAAAGTCGCGCGTCTCACCAGGGAGCTCGACAGAAGCGAGGACAGCGAGTTCCGGGAGAACGACAACGTCAACGCGCGGGAAATCGGGTGCAGTGGGCCGCGTAAGCGACTCGTCTCGCACTCCGGCAGGTGGCAGGCAAACTGCCGCCTCTGCACGCAAAGCTGCCCGCGGGGGCGCGCCGAAAAGGTCGGCGACCACCAGGCAGGCTCAGCGAAAGAAGGCTGGCGCGTCAGGCGGCGTGGAGCGACGAGTGCAGGTGAAGGTGCTCGACCCGATCGCCAAGTGCGGGCCGAACACTAGCGTCGAGGAGCTCTACAGGGTGAACGAAGTTGTGGATGACATGTCGATCGTGCATCTGGTCTTTCTGGACCACTACGGCTGGTACTGCATTCATGGCCGCGACTGCCGCGCGGTCAGTGACGCGAAGCGATTCGGCGGCAGAAGGTAGGGGCTGAGCGGTTTTCGGACGCACGCCGGCGTGCAGATGGAACCGTAAGGCCCCATGGACGAAACGGAACGTTGGAGGAGAGATGATCGCAAGACAGAATACGGGACTCGAGAGGGCGGACGTGTGGCAGAAGCTGGCCGAACCGGTTGACGAGAGCACCATCGGGTGGAGGCAGGACGGAAAGGTCATTCAGCGCGACGGACGGTACCTCGCTCGATTCGTGGCATATATCGAGGCGAACACGGTGCGCGAGCGCCTGGACGCCGTTGTGCCCGGTGAGTGGGACCTGACACTCGAGCTGCTGCCGCCTATCGCTACGGGTGATGACCCTGACGCCGCCGCCTGCTCTTTCAAGGCGCGTCTGCAGATCCTGGGTGTGATTCGCGAAGACGTTGGCTTTGGACGAGACTACAAGTCCGCATCCACGGACGCGTTCAAGCGCGCCGCGGTGCGCTTCGGAATCGCGCACGAGCTTTACTCGTACGAACAGAACTGGGTGGAGCTGGACGGTGACGGTCGTTATGCACGACCGGTGGAAGACCCGGCCGTTGCGTACGCCCGGCGACTTTCACGCAAGGCCGCCACGGGGGGCAAGGCCCGCAAGGCTCGTTCTGCCGAAGCCGGAAGTGCAGAGGGTGCCAGCGATGCTCCCGCGCAAGAAGGGGCTGCAGAAACGCTGACGCTGCGTTCCAATGACACACCGGACTGTCCGGTGTGCGGCGGAGCGATGTGGGACAACCGCCTCACGAAGCGAAACCCGAAGGCTCCGGACTACAAGTGCCGGGACCGCAGCTGCGAAGGCGTGATCTGGCCCGCCAGGTCACCGGATGAGGAAGCCGAGGGCTCGGTGGCAACGGGCCGTGCGGCATCCGAATCCGCATCGCCCCGGAGTTCGCGATCCGCATCCCGGAAGGCAGCGAGTGCTGCTTCCCGGCAGAAGTCGGAGTCCGACACCGAAGCGGTGGCGGTGGCGGTGGCCGACAAGGCCGAGGAGTCAGAACTTCCATTCTAATGGACTGGAACTGACATACGGCTACTCGCAGTAGCTGCTGGAATGCATAGGCGGCTGATCGAATTAACCGGTCAGCCGCCTATGCATTCCAGCCACCTGTTTGCGCCGCTGGTGTCGGTTCGCACAACCGACACTGCATACCCGGGGCGGGATTCGAACCCGCACGCTCCTTCGGAGCAGAGGATTTTAAGTCCGCCGCGTCTACCATTTCGCCACCCGGGCACTCCTGCTGCACTCCTGCAAAACGGACTGCGGGCGCGACCCGTCACGATCGCGCCCGCAGTCGCATTCTGCACAGAGCGGGAAACGGGACTCGAACCCGCGACCCCAACCTTGGCAAGGTTGTGCTCTACCAACTGAGCTATTCCCGCATGCGCTCCAACTTACCCCGGCCAATGGCCAGCGACAAGCGCATCCAGGCTCCCGCGACATGGAGCCGGACATGCTGTCACTGTACTACCCCGAAAAACCCATGACGTGCGCGGCGTACCACACCGTGTACGCCAGCAGGCCCGAAAGAGCAGCATCCCCTCGGCCATCCACTGCCCTTCCATCGGAGTCAGTGAACGCGGCGGCTACGCCACCATCCAGCGGTGCCCTCCTCAGCCATTCGAGCACTCGCTCACCGTCAGGGCCGTACAGCTTCCCGATCTGCTCCGATAGTGACAGTGGCGCGGGCTCGCCCATCGCCCGCACCGTTCGGCGGTAGGTGGAGTCGCTTCGCGGAACGAAGTCGTATGCCGGCAGCCAGGCCAGCGACCCGTTGTCAGGCGCGGCCTGCGACACACGCCCCGCAAGGTCGGACGACGATGCGAAAATTCCCTTTCCGTCTGCCTCTGCGGCAAAGTGGCGTGAGGCAGCTGCACGAACCACTTCGGGCTCCTCAACGCGGCGCGCCGAATCCTCGTCCAGCGTTCGCTTCAGAACATCCAGCGCCTGGGCGACAACCGCATTCGCGTGTAGCGAGAACGGAAGCTCCGCCACGTTTCCGCCCAGGTCCATGTCCGTGCTGTAAAGTGGGAAACGCGGATGACGTCGCAGCCCGATCTCCTCCGCGAGCAGGTACATGGTCTCCCCCACAACCGGTTCCTCAACCACCCGGTCATCCCCGGTGTCACGAATGAAACGATCGAGGCTCAACGCATAGCAGGCCATGCCTTCGAGCGTGAAGCCTGACGCGAACAGGGTGCCGTCCAGGTAGTTCGTGCCTCTGCCGGGCCAGTAGCCGTGCAGCTCGAACATGCGCAGCAAAAGTTCGCGTGCGAGAGCGCCGTCAGCGAGCTGTACTGCCGGAATCGTCCACATCAGGGCGGTCCAGTCGCGGATGGTAACCCCGTGAGGCGACCAGGGCGCCCGGCTGTGCACGATGTAGAAATGGGCGTCGTCGAGCGCGCGCGCCACGGAGTAGAAGTATGCGAACACCAGGTTGCGGTTCACGAGGCGATCGAGGCTCTCGGAGCCGGTGCTCTGCTGCAGCGCCGCCAATGTCTCGCTGGTTGCCGAGAACAGGCCTCGCCAGCCGCGAGCACGAATTGCCCGAACTGCCGCAGCAGCGCCATCGCGCTCGGGCGCTGCTGCCAGGTAGAACGCAAGCTCAGCGCGGGCGCCGGGCTCCAGCGTCAGGCGCCTCGTGAGCGCAAAGGAAGCGTCGTCCCCATCCTGTGCCGCAGCCTGGGTTCCGTCCTCGCCGGCAATCGCGAGTGCTGCAAGCGCCGGCTGGCGCTCTCCCTCCAGGACTACCACGTTATCCGAGAGCAGCGCGCGGTTCCGGTCACCAACCGGTCGTGAGGTACGAACTCGAAGGTCGCGCGAACCCAGCACACCCTCCATGGCGCACTCAAGCTCACGCCTCACACTGCCTCGATTCTCCAGCGTGAGCACATACACCATTCCCGCGCAGTCCGTGTCGCGCGAGTATGGACACCAGATGGTGCCGTTCACCGCGATGTCGCCAGCGGTGCAGGCAAAGGACGGGATCCAGGCAAACGCCCGCTCCCACGCCATACCCCCGGCTCCCAGCTCGCGTCGCTCACCGTCTACCTTCAACGTTGGACGAAGCAGCGCAGGGCCGCGCCCCGCCTGCCAATCCGGCGAGCCCGCGAACTCCAGCGCCGCCTTGGAGCCGTGGTGAAGCACGCTCACGAGGTGGATGGAGGCATCCGCAGGATGGATGCAGGGCACCGACAACCAGTGATTGCCTGTAAGCTGCCAGGGGACGGATGCTGCCGAGGGGGTGGTCACGTTGCTCGATAGTGATTTGACTGTAGCACAGCGGCCCGTCAATATAGCCAGCCGCCGTCTGCTCTCCGCGAACCTGCCATCTCGCTCCACTCAAGTGCATTCTTCTCGAGTGAATCTCAACGACTCCCGCCATGATGCGCGAACCTGTCGCAAGCTCCGCCTCCCGGGCGCGGTCGCGTGGGTGGTTCCGGCGCTCCTCGTGCTCGGGGCATCGCCATCGGTGGCGCAGGTAGCCACCGGCCCAACGGAAGACGCGATCGTTGTACCGTTTGGCGTACTCCGCGCGGAATTCGGTGGAAGCTGGAGCAGCTGGCGCGACCGATACTCCTCCGCGCCTGACGGGAGCCCGCTCAGCGAACGCGCGTCGCTCGGGGCGGAGTTTTCCGGAACTCCATTCGGAGTCATGCACGACCCGAGCCTGCTGCCGGTGCGTGACGCCGTCAGAACGCTAACCGGGAACTCCGCGCTGGACGTCAACCTCGGCTCCGTCATCACGCGTGCCGACGCACTTTCCGCACGCACGACTTTCCGCATGGAACTGGGGCTGGGAGCGCGCCTGGCTTTGCTGGCGAGCGTTCCGTACGTGCAGACGCGCATGAGCGTGAGTGTGGACGTGGACGCCGCGGGCGCGAACCTGGGGCTCAACCCTGCACTTCTCGCTGCAGACGCGGCGAGCCGGAATTTCGCGCTCACGGAAGCGGCACGCACGGCGGCAGACCAGATGCTCGCGCTGGTGGAAGGATGCACCGCTGATCCCGGCGGTGCAGGATGCGGCCCGGTTGCGGCGGACCCTGACGACGCGGCGGCTCTCGTGGCCGACGCCAACGCGGTAGCCAGCGCACTTGCGGCACTGTACGGTACGGACGATGAAGACGGGGCGAGCTTCGTGCCCATTGCCGGCGGTGCGGAAGACGCGCTGCTCGCGCAGCGCTTAACGACACTCGCGCAGGCACTTGCGGCATACGGTATCGGAACGCTGGCGCCTGATGCGCGCCCTGTTGGCGCTACGCCGGTTACCCCGGGTCAGTTCGGCTTGTCGGGTATCGGTTCGGCGGGCCAGGTGGAGCGCTACGGAATCGG
The DNA here is from genome assembly GCA_035306065.1 of Gemmatimonadales bacterium. Classification (GTDB taxonomy): domain Bacteria; phylum Gemmatimonadota; class Gemmatimonadetes; order Gemmatimonadales; family Gemmatimonadaceae; genus JBBQHX01. Next base: position 8,966 of record DATGOL010000035.1, read on the forward strand.
CGATGTCGAGGTAGGCGCCAAGTTCCTTGTGATCGACACTTTCGGTTCGCTTCCAGGCGCAACACGGCCCGCAGGTGTCGCCCTGCGCCTGGCAGTGGGTGGCGTGTTCAGGTATGGCCGAAACTCTGCAGACAGCCTGAATACGCCGCTCGACATAGGCATTGGCGACGGGCAGAACGATCTCGAGGGGCGCGCGTGGCTGGACGTGGGCTTCGGCTCGCGCGTCGCAGTGAGTCTTGCAGGACGCTATGGTGTGCAGCAGGCAGATGAGCCCGAGATGGCATTTCCGGGGATGCTGCCGGGAGTGGTGGAGCGCGACCTGGGCGACTACATACAGCTCGAGGCAAGCCCTCGTGTGGCAATCGGCAGCAGTCTTGCACTGGCCGGCTTCTGGAGCATGCACCGGAAGGAGGAGGACACGTTCACCGGAACGCTAAGTGGCGGCGACGGTTTTCCGGTGGATGCAGCCGCGCTGGCAATTGGCACCGAGGCTCGCGAGCAACGCGCCGGTGCAGGCATCGTATTCAGCACGCTGGACGCCTACGGTCGCGGGCGTACCAGCTTTCCGCTCGACTTTTCGTATCTGTACACGCGGACGGTGAGTGGTGCGGGACGCCTTACGATGCACCGGGCGGAGCACAGGATTATGGGGAGGTTTTATTTGGGGCTGTTCGGGAAAGGATAGGGGCTACGGGCTACGGGTTAGGGGTGAGGGGTTACACGGGTTACGGGGGGGGCGGCGGAGCCGCCCTCGGCGTTTCCGAGTCGGGTGGCCTGACGACAACCCTTGCTGGCGACAGGCGCACCGGGGACAGCCGACAACATCGGCAGACGCATAAGGGATATGCGACGCTATCGCCAGGCGCACCATGCTGCAGTACGCTCGCCAGGTGTACCTTGCGCTGCCGTGCTATCGGCAGCCGCAGGCCAGCCTCAGCATCTCCAGGCGCACGGCGGACGCTATTTGTCAGCCGCGTTTCGGCGTTCGCTTCCGGCTCTGGGTAGCGTTGCGCTCGCTCGGCCTGGTCGCGCGCTTTCGGGGCTCATCCGCTGGCTCGCGCGGTGCCGATTGATCTTCTTTCGACGTATTCGCATCTGATGCGCGAGCCGCGGCTTTCTTCGCCGTCGGACGCTCGCCTGGCAGCGAGTCAGGGTCCGCGGCTTTCGGGTTCTCGACTTCCGCTTCCAGCAGCTCTGACGCATGCGCGCGGCTCAGCTCGCTCTCCGGATCGCCACCAAGCATCCGGGCAACCTCGCGAATACGATGTTCACCGCGGAGAGCCCGCACGTCAGCCGTCGTAACTCCCCCTCGAGCGCCCTTGGCCACCAGGAAATGATGGTGCGCTCGTGCAGCGATCTGCGGAAGGTGGGTAATCGCGAACACCTGATGGCCTTTCGCCACTCTCCGCATCGTCGCTCCCACCTTCAGGCCAACCACACCGCCAATACCGGCATCCACCTCGTCGAACACGAGCGTCGGCACCTGGTCCAGCCTGGCGAGTATCGTTTTCAGCGCAAGCATGACTCGTGACAGCTCGCCCCCCGATGCCACACGCGCGAGCGGTCGTGCTTCGTGGCCCAGGTTCAGCGATACCCTGAACTCCACGTCCTCAGCGCCGTTCGCGCCCGGCTCGGGCTTCTCGATCAGCGCAGCGCTGAAGCGTCCGTCCACCATCCCGAGCTCGGGAAGTACCTGCTCAACTGCGGACGACAAGCGCCTGGAGGCCTCCTTGCGCAAGCGCGTCAGATCCGCCGCAACCCTCGACAGGCGTGCGGCCACTGCCGACACTCGCTGCTCGAGCTGCTGCATATCGAGCCCGCCCGAATCCACAAGCTCGAGCTCGCGAGATGCGGAGCGGCCGGCTTCGATCACATCATCGAGCGTCGGGCCGTACTTGCTCGTGAGGCGAAACAGCACATCCTTCCGCCGCTGCACCTCCGCAAGCCGCTCCGGATCGAGTTCCACACTCTCGCCGTACGCCTCCAGCTCACGCGCGAGCTCCTCAACCGCGTAGTAACCGGTATCGAAGAGTTCCTGAAGCCGAGTGAAGGCAGGGTCGATCTTCTGCAGTGAAGCGAGCAACCGCTGCACTGCACCCAGCCCTGGAAGTACGGCGCCCTCGCCATCCAGCAGTCCATTCGCCTCGCCCACCATGGTGCGAAGTTCGTCCGCATGCTCCAGGCGAATGAACTCGTCCTCGAGCGTTACGTCTTCACCCGGCGTCAGGCCCGCTTCCTCGATCTCGGCTGCAACGTGCCGAAGGTAGTCCGCTCGCTTCTGTGCGTCCGCGCGCCGCGATCGAAGGGCGCTCAGCTCGCCGCGCGCCGCCAGCAGATCGTCATGTGCCTGACGCACCTGGGCCGCCGTATCCGTGGCACCTCCGAAAGCATCGAGAATCTGCCGCTGTGCGTCCGTGTCCAGCAGCGACTGCGCCTCATGCTGGCCGTGCAGGTTCACCAGCCTCCGGCCAATCCCGGCCAGGACGCCGGCAGTAACCGTGCTTCCGTTGATCCACGCGCGCGTGCGTCCGGAGGACGAAACCTCACGCTTGAGCACCACCAGGCCGTCGTCGGCGTCTATTCCCCGTGAGTCCAGCTCCGCCCGCAACGCCGCGTCTCCCTCGCGCTCGAACACGCCTTCCACCGTTGCCCGGTCACTGCCGGTACGGACGAGGTCTGCGGCAGCGCGTTCCCCGAGCAGCAGGCCCAGCGCCTCCACGATGATGGATTTCCCTGCACCGGTCTCGCCGGTGAGCACGTTGAAGCCGGGAGCCAGCGGGAGCGTGAGCGATTCGATTATTGCGAAGTTCCGGATTCGCAGCTCAGTCAGCACCGAAGGCCCTCGTCACGGTCTGCCAGACCACCCCAGCCAAGCTTCCGGCTGAGCCTCGCAAAGAAGCTCGTGCCCGGAAAACGGACGATGAGCACCGGGCGATCTGCACGCCGTACCACCAGTGTCTCACCTGGCGAGAAGGTAGTACCAACCTGACCGTCAGCCGTAACCAATAGTTCGCCCGGCCCGTCCGCAGCCTGCAAGGTCAGCGTGCTGGAGGCAGGCAGCACCAGGGTGCGCAGAGTAAGCGTGTGCGGCGAAATCGGCGCCAGTATCAGCGACTCCAGCGTGGGATACACAACAGGGCCGCCTGCGGAGAGTGAATACCCTGTTGACCCGGTTGGCGTGGAGACGCAGACCCCGTCTGCCGAAAACCTGGCGACCGATACACCGTCCGCGGCAACGTTCACACCGAGCATTCGCGCAAAGCCGCCCTTGTGCAGCACCACATCGTTCAGCGCGAAAAGACGCTCCCGCTCGTTACCCTCAGCATCGTTCACGAATGCGTCGAGCGCCATTCGTGACTCCACCTGGTATTGCCCCGTGGAGAGCATCTCGAGTGCTGACTCCATTTCGTCTTCGCCACACGAGGTGAGGAAGCCGAGTCTGCCGAGGTTGACTCCAAGAATCGGTGCCGGATGACCGGCAAGCAGGCGTGCGCCTCGCAGCAGTGTGCCGTCGCCGCCCAGCGTAAGCAGAACGTCGGCCACGGCGGGGTCGGTCATGAGGTCTCCGCCGCCGGCGATCGAGTGCAGTTCAGGCTCGTAGAAAAGCCGGAAATGCAGCGGCTCGGCCAGCGACTGGAGGCGTGAGAGCAACGTCGGGAGACCGGCGTAGCCGGGGTGCCCGACGACGCCGACCTGAATCATCCGGCGATCGCCTCGCTCTCGTGCAACGCGCGTACGCGATCGGCGATCCCCGCCGCGTCCAGGCCACAAAGTGCAAGCTGTCTTGAACGCGCGGCCTGTTCCATGAAGCGATCCGGCACTCCGTGCGCTACAACGCGAACGGCTGGATCACGCTTCTCCACCAGCGCTGCCATGTACGCACCGAATCCGTTCACCACCGTACCCTCCTCCACAACCAGCAATTGCCTGTGGTTGGTGAGCAGAGCTGAGAGCGTGAGCTCGTCGTGAGGCTTGAGATAACGGCAGTTCACGACAGTAACGTTCAGTCCTTCGGCCTGGAGATTCGCTGCAGCCTCGAGCGCGCGGTCTACCATCGTGCCTACCGCGAGAATGGCAAGGTCGCTTCCCTGCTTCACCACGTCCCATGTGGCGTAAGGCACCGCTTCAACGTCGGACATGGCCGCCGGCAAGTCAGGCGAGGCATCACGAGGGTAGCGGAAGCACATCGGGCCGTCATGGTCCAGCGATGCACGCAGCAGGCCCAGCATCTCCGTTCCATTCCGTGGCGCAGCCACCGTCATTCCGGGAACCGCAAGCATGTAGGCGATGTCGTACAGACCCATGTGGGTGGGACCGTCTTCACCAACCAGTCCCGCACGGTCCATGGCGAAAACCACCGGCAGGTTCTGGATGCATACGTCGTGGATCACATTGTCGTATGCGCGCTGCAGGAAGGTTGAATAGATCGCACAAACCGGCCGCACACCCTGGGTTGCCATGCCGGCCGCGAAGGTGACAGCGTGTCCCTCCGCAATACCAACGTCGAAGAAGCGCTCCGGGAAAGCCTTCGCGAAATCGCCGGTTCCGGTGCCACTGGGCATTGCAGCGGTGATGACCACAAAGTCATCTCGTTCGGCACCCAGCTCAACGAGCCCGGTTCCGAACACCTTTGTGTAGGCCGGATTTGCCTTGGACGCAACGAGTTGCTTTCCGGTGGCGGGGTCGTGACCGGGCGGAAGCGCATGCCACTTCTCCCCATGCTCACCGGCCGGGAAGCCCATTCCCTTCTTGGTGAGGATGTGCACGAACCGCGGTCCTTCCATGTCTCGCACGGCGGTGAATACCTCCACCATCGCGTCGATGTCATGACCGTCGATCGGGCCGAAGTATCGGAAGCCGAGTTCCTCGAAAAGCACACCTGGCGTGAGGAAGGACTTCATGCTCTCCTCGAACCGCCTCACGAGAGTACTGACGTTGGCGAACGGACCCGGCGCATTGTCAACGATATCGCCGATGCGCGACCGGATACGGTTGTAGAGCGGGTTCTTCTGCACCGACACGAGATACTTGTGCATCGCGCCCACGTTGGGCGCTATGGACATCTCGTTGTCGTTGAGCACTACCACGAAGTCGCGGTCCGAGTGTCCTGCGTTGTTCAACCCTTCGTAGGACAGGCCGCTCCCAAGTGCACCATCGCCCAGGATGGCGACCACCTTGAAGTCTTCACCACGAAGGTCGCGTCCCACTGCCATGCCATATGCAGCCGAAATTGCAGTACCGGCGTGACCCGCGCCGAATGCGTCATACTCGCTCTCGTCGCGCTTCAGGAAGCCGGAGATTCCCCCTTCCTGACGGAGCGTGTCGAACCGGTTTGCGCGTCCGCTGAGCAGCTTGTGCGGATAGCCCTGGTGGCCGACGTCCCACACGAACTGATCGCGCGGCGTGTCGAACACGCGATGCAGCGCCACGGACAGTTCAACTACGCCGAGGCCGGCGCCGATGTGCCCGCCCGTGCGTGAGCAGCTTTCGATAAGGAAGGTGCGCATCTCTTCAGCGAGCGCATGCAGTTCCTCACGCGAAAGTGCCTTGAGGTCGGAAGAGCCGGTAATCGATTCGAGCAGTGACATGGCGACAATCGAAGCTACGGGTGAGACGCACCGGTGATTTCGCAACCTCCGCCGGACGTCTTCGTAACCGTCAGGATTGACGGGTTATGATGAAACGAGCGAGATACTCCAGCTGAGCGGTAAGCAGCCCCTGTCGTGCGAGCCCCGCACATGATTCCTCAATCAACTCCGCTGCGCGCGCACGAGCCCCCTCCACGCCCAGTAAGGCCGGATAGGTGCTCTTGTGCAACTCAGCGTCGCGGCCAGCTGTCTTTCCAAGCTGGTCGCTGGTAGCCGTAACGTCCAGAACGTCGTCTGCAATCTGAAAGGCAAGCCCTACTCCACGGCCGTATCGGTCCAGCGCCTCCAGCTCCGGCTGGTTTGCTCCGGCGGCCATGGCACCAAGTCTTACCGAGGCTGCGATCAGTGCGCCCGTCTTCATTCTGTGTACGCGCTCGAGCTCCGGCAGGTTCAGCACACGCCCCTCGGCTTCAAGGTCGAGCAGTTGTCCGCCGATCATGCCGCGCGCACCGGATGCCGCCATCAACTCACGAACTATCGCAGCCGCGCCGTTTGGGGAAAGCCCCAGTTGCGTCGCAGCTACCCAGGCGCACCGCGCCGCCAGCGGTACCATGGCAACACCCGCGACGGTGGCTACAGATACCCCGAACTTCCTGTGAAGGGTAGGACGCCCCCGACGCATGTTATCGTCGTCCATGCAGGGAAGATCGTCGTGTGCCAGCGAGTATGCATGAACCACTTCCACGGCGGCAGCCAGGCCAGACGCGTCGCCCTTGCCACCGGCCGCATCGTACGCGCAAAGTGTCAGCACCGGGCGCAGCCGCTTGCCCTCTCCCATGACGCAGTAGCGGATTGCTTCGGCCACCTGCTCAGGCAGCGCGCCCAATTCCCGGTCGCAGAGAAGCTCCAGCGCACGCTCGGTGCGCTGATGCTCGGCTGCAAGCGAGAGCTGGCCAACCGCGGTCATTCCAGGGAATCCAGCGAGATGGTTCCGTCTTCCGCCTCGGTGAGGCGCCTCACGTCTTCCTCGGCGCGCTCGAGCACAGAGGTGGCGCCCTGAAGGTGGGTTATGCCTTCCTCGAACAGAAGAAGCGCCTCATTGAGCGGCACGTCGTCTGATTCCAGGCGGCTGACAATCGCTTCGAGCCGTGCCAGGTGCGACTCGAAAGTTGGGGCAGAATCTGAATCGGTCACCGGGCGGGATCTCCTGGAAAATTATTGCCCTTCGTGCTTACGACCGTGGCTTCAACAACGCCATCACGAAGCAGCAGGCTGAAGGGTGAACCAGGGCTGAAGCGTGCTACCGAAGCCAGCGTCTCCCCGTTTGCATCACGCGCCACCGCGTACCCTCTGGCCAGAGTGGCCAGGGGGCTGAGTGCGTGCAAGCGGGCGGCGACGGACTCCACTCTTGCGCGGCGTCGTTCGGTAATCCTGCCGAGTGCGTGTGACATTCTGTCTGCCACGCGCGTACGACGCTCGCTGGCCGAGTTCACGTGATATTCAAGTGAATCCGCAAGACGTTGCCGCCAGCGCACGAGGTCGGCCCGCACCATGGTGACGTCCGGCACCGCGGTCTCTGCAGCGGCGCTCGGCGTTGGTGCGCGGCAGTCTGCTGCCAGGTCGCAGAGCGTGACATCCACCTCGTGCCCTACCGCCGAGATTATGGGCATGGGCATGCTGGCAACCTTGCGTGCAACGCGCTCGTCGTTGAATGCCCAGAGGTCCTCGCGTCCGCCGCCGCCACGCCCCACGATAGCGACGTCTGCGTTACCCCAGCGTGCGAGGATGTCGAGCGCCGCACAGATTTCCTCAGCTGCACCTTCGCCCTGTACCCGTGTTGGAACGAGAACAAGTTCCACGTGCGGTGCTCGCCGCCTGACGACAGCAATGATGTCGTGCAGCGCCGCGCCGCTCGGGCTCGTGACTATCGCAATCCGGCGTGGATGGCGCGGCAGGGCGCGCTTCCGTTCCGGAGCGAGCAACCCTTCTGCGGTAAGTCGGGCAATTGCGAGCTCCAGTGCCTTGCGCCAGAGTCCGTCACCCTGCGCCTCCATGCCCTTCACAACGAACTGAAGGTCGCCGCGTACGGGCCAGACGGTAACCTGGCCGAAGGCTGAGAGCTCCATGCCGTCGTCGGGCGCCGCTGGTATGCGCTTCTGGTCGCGCGACCACACCACGCACCTCACCTGCGAATCCTCATCGCGCAGGCAGAAGTACCAGTGGCCATTCCGGTGCGCCTTGAAGTCCGTTACCTCGCCGCGCACCCACAGCGGGAGGAAGGCTCCCTCGAGAACATCCTTTACCGTGTGCGTGAGCGACGACACGCTCACTGCACTGGCGGCGCTGCTCCCGGGAGTTTCGTCTATCGAGGCCTGTTGCAGCGGCTCGGCATAGTACGATTGCTCACGGCTGTCGGTCGGTACGGAGGTGCGAGCTGACGTCGAGCGCTTCTTGGAGCGCGCGCGCGATACCGGCTGCTGCTGACTGTCGTTCAGCGAGTCGAAGAGGGAAGGTGCATCATCTGCTCCGCTCCCGCGCACCGGCCTGCCGCTGCGAGTCACGCCGGATGGCTCCGCTCTGCCGCACGAACGGTGTTGCGCAGGAGAAGTGCGATTGTCATGGGACCCACACCGCCCGGCACTGGCGTTATGCGTGAAGCCACCTCGCTCGCCGAATCGAAGTGCACGTCTCCAACTACGCGGTAGCCGCGCTTGTCGGATGCGTCATCAACACGATTGATGCCCACGTCGATCACCACGGCTCCTGGCTTAAGCATATCGCCGGTGATCATCTCCGCCCTCCCGATAGCAGCCACAACGATGTCCGCGCGGCGGAGATGCGCCGCCAGGTCCCTGGTGCGACTATGGCACACCGTTACGGTCGCATTGGCTCCCTCGCCCTGCTGCATCATGATAGCCGCCATAGGCTTGCCTACGATATTGCTCCGGCCCACGATTACGCACTCGGCTCCGGTGGTGTCAACGCCGGACCTCACGAGGAGCTCCTGTACGCCGGCGGGCGTGCACGGCGCGAAGCCATCCCCGGCTCCGATCAGCAGCTTGCCCACGTTCACCGGATGAAAGCCGTCAACGTCCTTTGCAGGATCAATGCGATAGACGACAGCCTCCTCGTCCATGTGCTTGGGCAGCGGGCTCTGCACCAGGATTCCGTGTACCGTGGGGTCCGCATTCAGCTGCTCAACGAGCGCCTCGAGCTCCGCCTGCGGAGTGTCGGCGGGCAGCCGAATGGTGCGACCGTTCATTCCGGCCTCGATGCAGGCGCGTTCCTTTGAGCGTACATAGATCTGGCTCGCGGGGTCTTCACCCACCAGCACCACAGTGAGGCCCGGGGTCACCCCACGCTCAACCAGCACACGAGTGTCCCGCGCGACCTCGTCGCGAATGCTCTGCGCAATTGCCTTTCCGTCAATCAGCTCAGCGTGCAAAGTCAACAGCCCTCATTTCGCGGATGACAACAACCTTGATCTGCCCGGGATACTGAAGCTCGTTCTCGATCCTGCGTGCGATCTCCTCGCTGAGGGCCGTCATGCGCACGTCATCAACCGAGTCCGGCGTTACCACAACCCGAATCTCGCGGCCTGCCTGGATGGCGTACACCTTTTCCACGCCCTTGTAGCTCGAAGCAATGCGCTCGAGTCCCTCGAGGCGCTTCACGTAGGTCTCGAAAGCCTCACGACGAGCGCCCGGGCGCGACCCGGAAATGCTGTCGCCCGCCTGCACCAGCACGGATACCTCGCTCTCGTGCGGCACGTCATCGTGGTGCGCCGCAATGCAGTTCACCACCAGCGGACTCTCGCCGTAGCGGGTAGCCACTTCAACGCCCAGCTGCACGTGCGTTCCCTCATGCTCGTGCGTGAGCACCTTTCCGATATCGTGGAGCAGCGCACCGCGCTTGGCCAGCGCAACGTCCAGCCCGAGTTCGGCTGCCATGGTGGCGGCCAGGTAGGCAACCTCGCGAGAGTGCTGCAGGATGTTCTGCCCGTAGCTGGAGCGATAGCGCATTCTCCCAACGAGCTTCACCAGTTCGGGGTGCAGACCGTGAACGCCGAGTTCGTACGCGGTTTCCTCACCGGTCTCGATGATCGACTGCTCAACTTCCTTGCGCGACTTGCTTACCACTTCCTCGATGCGCCCCGGATGAATGCGGCCATCTGCCACGAGCTTTTCCAGGGCGAGACGCGCCACTTCCCTTCGCACCGGTTCGAAGCAGGACACCACCACCGTATCGGGGGTGTCGTCAATGATCACGTCCACGCCGGTCGCAAGCTCGAACGCACGAATGTTTCGGCCTTCGCGACCGATAATCCGGCCCTTCATCTCGTCGCTAGGCAGTGAAACGGACGCAACAGTCAGCTCCGCCGTCTGCTCTGCCGCAATTCGCTGAACCGCAATGGCAACCACGCGCCGAGCCTCGCGTTCTGCGTTGCGACGTGCAGTCTCGCGGATGTCACGCACACGATTGGCAGCCTCTGCCTGCGCTTCCTCCTCGATGCTCTGCATGAGCGCGGCACGGGCCTCAGCTTGAGTCATGCCGGCAAGCTGCTCGAGACGCTGCCGCTCCTCTGCGACAAGGCGTTCTATCTCTGCAGACCTGGAATCCAGCGACTCCGCCTTCCGGCCGAGCTCGGAACTGCGACGCTGGAGATCGCGATCGCGCTGCTCGATTCCCTCAGCGCGACGGTCCAGCGTGCTGTCTCGCTCGGTGATGCGCCGCTCCTCGCGCTCAATCTCAACGCGACGCGTGCGGGCCTCATCCTCCCATTCCTCGCGAAGCTTGAGCAGTTCTTCCCGGCCACTCAGAACGGAAGTCTTGCGGAGCGCTTCGGCATCTCGCTCTGCATCGGCAAGCACGCGACGCGCCGTCTCTTCGGCGGTCGCCTTCGCGGCGCGCTGCCTGTCCAGCTCACGAGCAGCGCCGGTTTTCCTTCCCAGAAAAAAGAAAGCCGCGGCGGCCATCAACAACGCGATGCCAAACGCGACTAGAACTGCCAGAGAGGGCATATATCTGCTCCGGCGCGCTGGCGCGCCGCGGACTGTATGACGACAGGTCCCACGCGGCTACAGCAGGCGCACGTTGCGCCAGGTGCTTCCAGCTCGAGGGCTAACCTTCAGCCCGTATTGCACCTACGCCACCGGGACACTCTGCCGAAAAGCTACCGCCGAACCTGTACATTGGCAACGGCGCACGAGTATGTGGTCCGCGCGCCGGCGTGTCAGCTCGCCTGTTTCCCCGGTCGCTTTCCAGGCGGCAGCAGTCGCTTCACCTCCCCCTCCAGAGCCTGAATCTCCCCCGTGAGGTCGGTGGCGCTGGAACTCGCGCGGAACAGTTCGTCGGTAATCTGCAGCGCTGCCAGAATCGCTGCCTTGTGGGTTTCCACAACCGAACCGGAGTTCATCACTTGCCGAATGGCGGAGTCAACGTGGGCTGCCACAGCACGCGTGTGTTCCGGCGGTGCATCAGATCGGATCGTGTACTCCTCCCCGACGATCGTCACCTTTACCGAAGACTTGCGGTTCGTCACTGGCTCTCCTGCTCCCTGAGGAATCGCAAACGCCCCAGAAGTACCCTGAGTCGGCTCGTTGCCGACCCCAGTCGCTCGCGTAGCTGCTCGTTCTCCTGCCGGAGAAGCGCTTCGCGTCTGGAAACCTGATCCGGCGAAAGCGGAGCCGCCGCCATCAACTCGGCTTTGGACGCACGTTCATCCGCGCGCTTGAGGTCGCGCTCCAACTCCCGCACTCGTGCCTCTGCGGTCTGGGCCCTGCGGCGAAAGCTGGCCAGCTCCTCGCCCAGCAGGGTGACGGTTCTCCGCAGCTCCGCGAAGGCTCGCCTTGCGTTATCAGGGGCGTCCGAATTCACAGACTACACCCTGGGATGAACATCGAGTTCCTGCGCTAGGCTCTTCAACAGTCGTGACCTCCGTCCGTCAATTTCCTTGTCCCTGAGCGTTCGCTCGGGGTGACGCAGCACGAGTCGCCATGCAAGACTTCGCTTGCCGGCTGGAACACCGGCACCGCGAAATTCATCGAACAGCGTCAGCGTCTCGAGCAGCTCACCCATGGAACGGCGCATTGCACTTTCCACGCTTCCCGCAGACACCGATTCCGGAACCAGCAACGCCACGTCGAACTCGGCCGCCGGAAACTGCGGCAGCGGCGTGAAGCTCACCGGAGCGTCTCCGGCACCCTGCAGAAGCACGCCGGTATCCTCAGCAAGCGCAAGCTCCACTCCGAACGCATCCGAGGCCCACACGGGCGCGTCAAGCGTCAGGCGCCGTACCACTCCTCGCTGAACATCACCCACGAGGAGCTTCCAGAGAACCTCCCCTTCTCCAGGTACCAGCTGCGCACCCACTGAAGGATATATCTCCGCAAGCAGCAGTTCGGCCAGCCCCTTTGCGTCCCACAGGTCGTATGCGGGAGGCTGCGACTCGGTGAAGTGCGTGGGCCTGCGCTCCCCCATCAGGAGCGCGGCAACCCTCACTTCCTCGTGCGGGCGGCTACCGGGCTCTCCCGGCTTGAATGCCGGACCGATCTCGAAGAGACGCACGTTCCGCTGCATCCGGGCCAGGTTGTACTCTGCGCGGCGCGACAGCGTATCGAGAACGTTGGTTCTCAGGTACGCCTCATTCTCGGCAAGTGGATTGAGCACTCGCACTGCCGGCTCTCCCGGATCGGGAACGAAAGGCAACGGCCGGGCCTCCAGCAGGCCTTCGGCCGCGAGCACACTCTTCACCCGATCGGTGAGCTTCACCAGCGGTGCATCCGGAACGATGCTGGGCCTGCTCGGCTCGGCACTGCTCGGAATTGCCTGGTAACCGTGAAGACGCGCGATCTCCTCGATCAGGTCAATTTCGTCAACGATGTCGGCACGCCAGCTGGGCGGCTGGACGGTAAGAACGCCGCCTGCTGACATCTCGGAGCTGAACCCAATGGACCGCAGCAGCGCGGCACATGTCGGACTGTCCAGTTCGACGCCGAGTACCTGCTTGACGCGCGAAGTGCGGAGCATGACGGCGGCAGGCTGCACGCGCGGAGCCCTGGCGTCCAGCGGTGCGCCGTCCAGCGTGCCGCCGGCCACTGATTCCAGCATGCCAACGGCTTCGGCCAGCGCGAGCGCCGTGATCTCCGGATCCACGCCGCGCTCGAACCGCTGGGAGGCATCCGTGATGAGCCCGAGCGCTCGCCGCGTTCGCCTCACGCTGCGCGAGGAGAACGTGGCAACCTCCAGCAGGATGTCTCGTGTTTCGCCGGAGACCTCCGTGCTCGCTCCGCCCATGATGCCCGCGAAGGCAACCGGGCTGGATGCGTCGGCAATCAGCAGCGAGTCCTCAGGCACAGCGCGGTCCTGGCCGTCGAGGGTTGTGAGGCGCTCACCCTTGCGCGCACGCCTTACTACCACCGTGTCGCCCAGCTTTGCCAGGTCAAAGGCGTGCATGGGCTGGCCGAAGGCGTGCAGGCAGTAGTTCGTGATGTCCACCACGTTGCTGATCGAGCGCACGCCAACGGACTCCAGGCGCTGCACGAGCCAGTCCGGAGACGGCCCCACGGTAACTCCGCGTACGATCGCGGCCATGTACCGCGGGCAACCTTCTTCGTCTTCCACGCGAAGCGTGAAGCCGCTGCTGGCAAGCTCTCCCCTGCCTTCTGCAGCCTGCAGCGCTGGCCAGTCACCACCGCCAAGTTCGGCGGGGCGACCAACGGTATCGCCAGTTGCCGCAGCGATCTCTCGCGCCAGGCCAATATGCGAGAGAAGGTCCGGCCGGTTAGGCAGGACGTCCACCACGATCCGTACGTCGCCAATGGGCAGTACGCTCAGCAGCGGCGTTCCCGGCGCGGCGTTCACGCTGAGTTCCAGAATTCCTTCGTGATCACTTCCGAGCCCGAGTTCGCGCGCCGAGCACAGCATGCCGGCCGAGGTTGCTCCGCGAATCTTGCGCTTCTCGATGCGCATGCCGTCAGGCATCACGGTACCAACCGGCGCGAAGGGATAGCTGGCGCCCGCGCGCACATTGGGAGCGCCGCACACCACGTCCACGAGTTCGCCGCCACCCGCGTCCACCTTCGTTACAGACAGGTGATCCGAATCCGGGTGCGGCGCAGCCTCTACGACGGTGGCGACTACCATCTGCGCCAGGTCCTCGCGCAAGGAATGCAACTCCTCGACCGTGGCACAGCGCATGGTGAGAAGTTCTGCAATTTCGGCCGCAGAGTGTTCGGACGGAACGAACGCCTTCAGCCATTCATGAGACGCGTTCACCTGTTCACCTGCCGCAGGAATCGCATGTCGGACTCATAGAGAACTCGAATATCCGGAATGCCATAACGAAGCATGGCGATACGGGCGGGACCCATTCCGAACGCCCAGCCGGTGTAGCGCTCGGCGTCCACGCCGGCGGCGGTCAGCACGTTAGGGTGCACCATGCCGGAGCCGAGGATCTCCATCCATCCGCTCTGCTTGCAGCCTGCACAGCCGCTGCCTCCGCACAGCTGACATTCCACGTCCATCTCTGCCGATGGTTCGGTGAACGGGAAGAAGCTGGGGCGGAAGCGCGTACGTGCGCTGCCGAAGAATCGCTTGGCAAACGTGGTGAGCGTGGCTTTCAGGTCCACGAACGTGACGCCTTCATCCACCGCCAGTCCCTCGATCTGCGCGAATGCGGGCGCGTGGGAGGCGTCGAAAAAGTCGCGCCTGTACACGGTTCCCGGCACGAGCACCCTAACGGGCGGTGCGTACTCCTGCATAACGCGAATCTGCACCGGCGAAGTGTGAGTGCGAAGGAGCACGCCTTCGTCCAGGTACAGCGTGTCGTGCAGGTCCATGGCCGGGTGTTCGGCCGGGAAGTTGAGGGCGGTGAAGTTGTGCCACTCGGTTTCAGCCTCTGGTCCGACAGCCACCGTGAAGCCGAGTTCGCGGAAGATCTCGCGAATCTCATCTATCACGAGCGTTACCGGGTGCAGTCCGCCGCGCCAGCGTTCGCGCGCCGGCATGGTGTGGTCGATTGCCAGTGCGGTGGCGCCAGACGCGGAGCGATTCTCGTAGGCGGTTATCGAGGAATCGAAGTGGCGCTTGAGGGCGTTGAGGGCAGCCCCGGCCTCACGACGAGACTCCGCTGGTACGGCTGTGATGGCGCGCTGAAGATCGTCCAGACGCAGGCGCCAATCCTTGAGGTTGCCCTTAAGTGCGTCCGTTCGCAGGCCCGGCTCGACTGCGTTGAGTCGTTCGCCGAGCTCCTGCTCCAGGGCGGTGGCCTGCGCCAGGTATTCGTCGAGCAGCACGATGGTTACTGGATACCGGATATCAGTTCGATCGGCAGGGTGCCGAGCGGAGTGGTTGTGCCAGGATACGTCAATCGGCGACAGCGCGACGTTGGGTCGCACTGCCGCCGATCACTTACGTGAGGCAGCGTCGCCGGGGCGAAGGAACCTCAGGGTTGGCCGGCCGGTGTACTATCCGGCCTGGCAGCCTCAGGCCGCCTGCAGCGCGTTGCGAGCCTGATCCGCCAGCGAGGTAAACGCCGCCGGGTCGTGAACCGCGAGGTCTGCGAGGATCTTGCGGTCAATCTCGATTCCGGCCTTACGCAGGCCGTTCATCAGGACACTGTAGCTCATGTCGTTCTGGTGGGCGGCCGCGTTGATGCGAACGATCCAGAGACGACGGAACTCACGCTTCTTGTTCTTGCGGTCACGGTAGGCATAACGCCATCCGCGCTCCACGTTCTCCTTCGCTGACTTCCACAGCTTGCTGCGAGCGCCAAAGGCGCCTCTTGCAGCCTTCATCACCTGCTTCTTCCGCTTTAGGCGGACGACGTTCGACTTTACGCGTGGCATCTCGATTCCTCCTGGATCACGCCTGTAACAGACGCTTCATGCGCTTCTGCTCGCCATTCGTGGCGATGAGCGCAGCCTGGCGGAGGCGACGCTTCCGCTTGGATGTCTTCTTGGTAAGGATATGGCTCTTGAAGGCGCGATTCCGCCGCACCTTCCCGGTACCCGTCAGAGAGAAGCGCTTCTTGGCGCCCCTGTGTGTCTTCATCTTCGGCATCGAACGACTCTCTTTATTTCGGCGATAGTATCATCGTCATGGACCTGCCTTCGAGCTTCGGATCCGACTCGACCTTGGCAATGTCGGCCAGCTCCTCCGCTACACGATCCACAACCTCTCGACCCAGTTCAGGGTGGGTGATCTGACGGCCACGGAACATCATCGTGAGCTTCACCTTGTTCCCTTCCTCGAGGAAGCGCCTGGCATGCCGGGACTTCGTTGTGAAGTCATGTTCATCGATACCGGGACGCATCTTCACTTCCTTGAGCTGGATTACGTGCTGCTTCTTCTTCGCGGCACGTGCCTGCTTTGCCTGCTCGAACTTGAACTTGCCGTAGTCCATGATGCGGGCTACGGGCGGACGAGCCATCGGCGCAACCTCTACGAGGTCGAGCCCCATTTCCTGAGCTGCCGCGAGCGCGGCATCCACGTCCATGATTCCCATCTGGCCGCCATCCGGATCTATGACGCGGATTGGACTGATTCGAATCTGACGATTGACCCGGACGCGCTTGGTTGGATCCTGGATTGCCGTGCTCCGTGTGTTTGGACTGAAAAACAAAACGTGCGAACTACCATAACGGAGTCCGCACGCCATGCGTCGCCCCTGCTACTTGAGGACCGACACAGACCGCCTGTTGGGACTCCTGCAGCACTCGAACCTGCCGAGGCCGAAGGGTGGGAGCGCACTCGGCACTCCGCTTGACAGATTGTGAACCTCGCAAACTACAACGCTACCGCCCCGGCAGTCAAGCGCGATCAGCCACCTTCCGCCGCAGCAAGCCCATAGGACTTCCCGTCGTGCTCCACACGGCCCCACGCGGTGTGCGCATCGTGCTCGAACATCAGCGTCCACTGCTCCGCCACCGCCTGCGCCAGCAGTCGGCGCTTGCTCGCCAGCGTTACCAGCGGCTCCACGTCATAGCCCATGATCCACGGAAGCGGCAGGTGCCACTGCGTGGGAATGAGATCCGCAAGAAAACAGAGTCGCTCTCCTTCGCTCTCCACCAGCACGCTGTGGTGAAACGGCGTATGCCCCGGCGTGTGAAGCAGTCGTATCCCCGGCACCACTTCCGGCTCACCTTCCACAAGCTCCATGGCGCCCGAGGCCACGAGCGGCTCGTAGTTGTGCGGGAAGTAGCTCGCCGTAGTCCGCTCGTTGGCGTTCCTGGCGTACTCGATCTCACCTCGGCTAACCACGTAGCGCGCATTCGGGAATGCCGGAACTACCTCGCCGTCCGTCAGCAGGGTGTTTCCGCCGGCATGATCGAAGTGCAGGTGGGTATTGATCACCACTTTCACGTCATCCGGCGTGAAGCCTGCCGCACGAATTGCAGCTTCCAGCGAGGTTGGACCCGGATCATCCGGCATACCCGCACTCTCGGGTGAGTTCTCTATGCCGTAGATACTGTAGAACTTGTCCGTTTCCTTGTTGCCGGCGCCCGTGTCCACCAATACCAGTCCGGACTCGTGCTCAACGAGCAGGCAGCGCATTCCCATCGGAATCCGATTGCGCTCGTCCGCACGCAGCCGCCGCTCCCACAGCGGCTTTGGAACAACGCCGAACATGGCACCGCCATCCAGCTGCTGGCCGCCTGCCTGGAGTGCGTGAATTCTCCAGCGGCCAAGCTGCCGCGTTTCGATGAGGGGAGCGGGAAAGGTCATGTGCAGTGAGCGGAAGTCGGGTCAGTCATGCAGGATGCAATATGGCCAGGGCACAACAGCAGCAGGAATTCAGTGCGCGCTGGCGGAAGCGACGTTATGCCGTTGTGTCTCGATCCACCGGCTGCGGCAGCCCTGACGAACGACGCCTGCGCTTCCTGGCGGTGGATGTCGACAGCAGCTTGTCCAGCTGCTCCCACGTTTCCACACCACGGTCCGAAGCTTCGACCAGCATGTGCTGCAACACCTTCGCCGTAGCAATAGCATCGCCCGCCGCCCGGTGACGCGCACTGATATCCACGCCGTAGTGGTTTGCAACCCAGTCCAGCGACCGGCGCGGCAGCTGGGGAAGAAGCTTGCGTGCCAGCCGTACCGTGCAGAGGCGGCGCCCGCTAAGCGAGACGCCGTTCGCACGTTCCACCTCCGCGGTCACGAATCCCCAGTCAAACGTGGCGTTATGCGCAACGAACACGTTCCCCTGAAGCACGCGCAGCACATCGTCGCAGATCTCGGCAAAGGTCGGCTTGTCCGCCACCATCTCCCAGGAGATGTTCGTGAGGCGGGTGATCCACGGCGGGATGGGGCGCTCGGGGTTCACGAGTGATTCCCACACGTCCGCAACCTCGCCGTCGATTACCCGTACTGCCGCGATCTCGGTAATGCGATCGTCAACGCGAGCACGCCCGCCGGTGGTCTCCACGTCAACCACCACGTAGGACAGGCGGTCCAGGCGATCATCGCTGCCGGCTGTACGGCTATCGGGGTAGCGGTGAACCGCAGGCGCACTTCCGTTGGCTCGCGCGGGCTGCACTGTCGCGCCTGACGCGAGCGACCAGCGTCCGTCGCTGTCCCGCAGGAATCGATCGTGGCAGCCCAGCAGCGCCATGGCCATGTGCTCTGCAACGAGGCTGGGCGTTTGCGGCTGGCGGCAGACGTGCGAGATCAAGTCGGCGGCGGAAGCAGGGCCGGAAGCCAGGAACTCGGCTGCGAGACGTACCAGGTCGCCCTCCCTCTCGTACGCTACCAGGCCACCTCCCTCGTACGGGGAGTGCGCGGCCTTGCCGTCAATACCAACGTCCGGCTTCAAACCCAGGGATCCTCACGATTGACCGGACAGCTCATGCAGCGCGGTCCACCGCCGGCGCGTACAAGCTCCGCACCCTCGAAGGTGATCACTGCGCGTTCGTCATCCCCGATCCGTGCGCCGCCCGTAAGGAAGTCAACCGCCCGTACGATGGAGAAACCGTGGCGCTCCATCTCGCGCAGCGTTGCGTGGTTCCGCGCGTATGACATAACGAGTCCCGGCCGCAGCGTAACGAAGTTGCATCCGGAGGCCCACTGCTCGCGCTCCTGCTCAACGCGACGCTGACCTCCGCAGAAGATCGGTTCAGTGGGCATGTCCACCGCTTCCAGCGCGGCGAATATGCTCGGCATCTCGCGAAGGGTGGAATTTCCCTTGCGCCAGTAGAGCACGGACAGGCGCTCGCTTCCCAGGAAGTGCGGCGGGAACACTACGGCATTGCCGCGATCCACCTGGGTGAAGATCATGTCCAGGTGGATGGCCGTGTTCTCCTTCGGCATCACCACGACGATCACGTGCTCGATAGGCGTGTGCGCGAACAGGAGCTCGGTAAGAGCGTCGATCGCGGCGGGACTGGAGCGCTCGCTGAAGCCGATGAGCACCACGTCACTCCTGAGCGGGTGTACGTCGCCGCCCTCGAGCGAGAAGTTGTGTCTGCGCTCCGTTGAGCCGTCATAGAGAATTCCTGCGTTCGACAGCGACGGGTGCGAGCGAAAGAGCACCTTCATGAGCAACTCTTCCGTCCAGCGAGCCGCGTACCGCATTGAGCCTACCAGCGCGTGCTGACCGATGCTCATCGCGCTGTCGCGCGTGAAGAAGAGGTTCGGCAGCGGAGGCAGTGCGTAGCTGGCTTCGTTGAGCGTGCGCGCCAGCGGACCCGGGACTTCCTCATAGCCCTCGATCAGCCGCTGCACGAGGAGGGGAGTGGAGAGTTCCTGGAGCTCCCGGCCGAGTGGTTCTGACGCCACCACATTCATGGTTTCCAGAATCACGAAGTCGCGAACTTCCGGATTCTCGAGCACTTCGGTGAGCAGCTCCCTTACCTGCAGAACCTTCGCGAACCGCTCCAGGATGGCGATGAAGCGGCGGTGCTCCCGGTTTGCCGAGTCGCCGTCGATGATGTCATCGTAGAGGAAGTCTTCCCGGGTGTCTGGCGTTACGGCGAGGAGCTCCGGCCCCGGAGTGTGAACGAGGACGCTCTTCAGCCTGCCGATCTCGGATGTGACGTTGACGGTCATGGCCGAAGATAACCCGACCAAAGGGTGCGCGTCACGGGTTTGGCGCGGGAGGAGTGGGCGGGGAGTGTGAGCGGAGGGGTGTCTGGTGCGAATGGGATGTGGTGGGTAACTTGTGAACGAATTCACAAGCCCTGCGCGCCCCCTACGGCACCGTGAGACACATAGCCGATTCCACCGTCAGAAGGCTCTCCCTCTACCTGCGCTTCCTCGAGGAATTCGAGTTGCGCGGGCTCGCCACCGTGTCCAGTGAAGAACTGGCCCAGCGTGGCGGCACGACATCGGCACAGGTGCGCAAGGATCTTTCGTTCTTCGGTTCATTCGGCAAGCGCGGCCTGGGCTACGACGTTCATGAGCTGGCCGGCCGTCTGCGACAGATCATGGGCCTGGAGCGTGAGTGGAAGATCGTGATCATCGGGGCCGGAAAGATCGGCTCTGCCCTTGTGGCGTACAGAGGCTTTCGCGAACGCGGCTATAGCGTAGCGGCCGTATACGATTCGAGTCCCGATAAGATCGGGTTCGAGGTGGACGGGTTTACCGTGCGGGACATCGCGCAGTTCGCGGCCGACGCCAGGACGGAGCAGCCGGACATCGCCGTTCTCACCATTCCTGCCGACAATGCGCAGGAGGTGGTGGACATGCTGGTGGCGAGCGGAATCCGCGCCGTGCTCAGCTTTGCGCCGGCGCAGCTACAGGTACCGCCCCACGTGGCGCTGAAGAACATGAACATGGCGATGGAGCTCGAGTCGCTGTCGTTCGCGCTCACGAATCAGGACTGACCGGCCGCGCACCCCTCGGTGCGACGGGAGTCTGCGAGCTGAAAAATCCGCCACCCCTCCTGCGTTTTGACAAGCGTGAAGGAGTTGGCGCCGCAGTGGCTGAACCTGTCGCCGGCCCAGAACTCGTACTCCGTCCAGGCTGAGGCCAAATCATCATCGATCGCGATAAGAACGCGCCCGATCCGCTCATCCAGCACCAGTTGCGGGTTCTGCTCCTTCGTTCTCCCCACGCTTGCCAGGAAGTCATCGATGCTGGTGGCGTTGATCGTTGTCGGATCCTGACGACTGTTCACGCTCAGGAGCGACACGCCCGGCATGAACGCCGCGCGCATGGTTGCCGTGTCACCGGCACGCATGGCATCGAACATCGATGCTATCACTGCGCGTACGCCGGCAGTGTCTGCGGCAACTGGCTGCTGTGCCCCTGCTACTGCGGGAATCGAGAGAGCGATGGAGGCCACGATCAGGCGTGCGAGCATTTTAGTGCAGCGAGAGTTTGAAGGTGAAACCGGCTACCCGTTTCCGGGCAGCGCATGGAGCAATCATTGAACTGCACCGCGTGATGCCTGACGCGGACCCTGCTACAGCTCGGGACTGCCACCATCCCTCCGACCCGCCAGCGCACGGTAGTAGCGCTCTATGGACTCCCGGTACTCGGGTGAGATGGCTTCCAGCCTGCGCTCCAGCGGTGCATCCCCTTCCCGGGCGACCACGGCCCTTAGCAGACGGAACTCCACCAGCTTCCATCCCTCCACCACGGCGGTCTGCAACCGACGCAGCTCGTCAGGGTCATCCGACGATCGCATCCGTTCCAGCTGCCGCATCTGCTCGAGCAATCGGTCAACATCGCCAACGTCCATACCCTGCCTGGCGAGATCGCGCCGGAGTTCCTCTCCATCGCTGCGCCTCTCCGCGAGCTCGCGGGAGCGCTGCCGGTCGGATGCAGCGCCGGACTGCGACATGCCTTGTCCACCGCCGCCGGGGTTGATCGCT
>DATGOL010000036.1:0-7552 GCA_035306065.1 Gemmatimonadales bacterium
AGCTGCGCTACGTGAGCGCCGAGCGGCGGAGCGAGGTGCTCACGGGCGGCGTGCCGGGGTGGACGTGGCTGGGGCTCAAGCCGCTGCTCGACGGGCTGGACGCCCTCTACGTCAACCTGATCAGCGGCTTCGAGCTGGACCTGGAGACGGCGCAGTTGCTCCGCCAGCACTTTCGCGGCCCCATCTACTGCGACCTCCACTCGCTCGTTCTGGCCATCGGCGCCGACGGCGCGCGCTCTCTGCGCCCGCTTGCTCACGTTGCAGATTGGATGAGCTGCTTCGATTTCATACAGGTAAACGAAGACGAAGTAAGCATGATGGCGTCCGACCCGATGGAGCTCGCCGCGATCGCCATGGCGAACGGAGTCAAGTCGCTCGTGGTAACGCTGGGTGAGCGCGGGGCCGTGTACTTTGCAACTCCCGGCCTTCGAACGCTCGCGGACTCCGGCCGGCCACTCCACAGGTCAGGAAGCGCAACGCCGCCCAAGCCGGACTTTGGACCGGTGAGAACCGAGTTGCTGCCGGCGCACGCCCCACCCAACGACGAAATCGTTGACCCAACCGGCTGCGGAGACGTTTGGGGAGCTACGTATTTCGCTCGACTGCTTGCAGGTGATAGCTTGACGGTGGCAATGCGCGCTGCGCATCGAGCCGCCGCGCTGAATGTGGCCCACCGGGGGGCCACGGGACTCGCGGCATACCTGCGCGGAGAGCTGAGTCTGTCGTGACACGAGTTATCACGGTTCCTCCCTCACTCGACGACCAGACCTTTGAACAGCTTCTGGAGCAGCTGGACAGGCAGCCGCCTGACGCCAGGCTGCTCGTGGACGCTCGTCACGTACGCTGGGCCTCTCCCTATGGGCTCACGTCGCTCCTCGTTCTCGCGCAAACACGTGCCGAACGCCCGCAGCTGGCCGTTCCCGAGAACAGCGACACGGCTTCCTACTGGTCTCGCACCGCCTTCTTCGAGCACGCCGCCGAGCTTTATGACCTGGTCGGATCGGTGCCCCGGAGCAGAGCGGGCGCTGAGTCCAGCGTTCTGCTCGAAATCACCCCCGTCGTGCTGCATGACGACGTGCATCGCGTGGTGGAGCGCATCCAGGAGCGTGCGAGTGACATTCTGGTGAAGGAACTGCACCTCGATCCCAAGAGCACCATGCGCTTTGCCATGACGCTGAGCGAGGCGTGCCAGAACATCGTGGAGCATGCCGGCCGTGGCGGATGGGTTGCGGTGCAGACTTACACCTGGAAGCGGAGGCTGGGCCGCAGGGTAGTGGTGATAGCGGTGAGCGACGCGGGCATCGGCTTCCGTCGCTCGCTCGAAACGGCGCACGGACGGCCGCGCAACGATCGCTGGGACGACGCCGCGGCTCTCGAGGACGCACTGCTGCGTGGAGTCTCCCGTTTTCGCGACCCGGGCCGCGGACAGGGACTGGCCGGCATGCGACGCTTCGTAGGCAAGTGGGACGGCAAGCTGTCCATCAGAAGCGGCACCGCGCGGATTGCACTGGTTCCGCCCTGGGACGACGACCTTCCGTTGCAGGAGGGAATGCCGGAGTTTGCCGGATCTCAGCTTCAGATCACCATTCCAGCGGCCGTGCCACCGGAAGAGGGGCAGAGCGACGCGGCAAGCACACGGAAGTCTGCGGGGAAGGCGCGATGATCACGCACATTGACGTGAGCGTCGTCCTTCGCCGGCGCGTATGCGAGCTCTATTCGGACCTCGTGACCCGCAGCACCGGTGCGGCGGTAAGATCTGCCATCGAACTGCAGCTGCAGTCGAGCGGAACCCGCACGCTCATCGTGATGGACTTCACCAACGTGGGGCTGCTGGACTTCTCCTGCGCGGATGAGGTGGTTGCCAAGCTCCTGCTCCGCTACTCCGCCGAGGATGGCCCTGCGCAGGAGCGGTATTTCGTTTTTCGAGGGCTGGATGAGCACCTCGACGCAATCGAGCAGGTGCTGGAGCATCACGGGCTCGCGCTGGTGGCCGAGGATGGCGACGAGTTCCCGCGTCTCGTGGGGGCGATCGGGGAATCGGAGCGGATGGCGTGGGAGGTTCTGCGCAGCGTGCCCCGAGGCCTGCCGAGCCGGGTTGCGGAGGAGCTGCGAATCCCCGCGAACGAAGCCTCGCGTCTTCTGGAGCAGCTGCACCGCCGGCGACTGTGCATTCGCGTTGAAGACGGGTACCGCAGCGTTGGAGGGGAGGGACGGCTGTCGTGAACAAGCCACCCGCAAGCAGTGGAGGCCGGAGTTACAACCGCCCGTTACAGGTCGTCGGATTCATGGCCACGAGGAAGGGCGACGAAGACCGCGGACCGGCCATCAGCATGCGATCGGACGACGCTCGCACCCGACTGGTGAACGAGGGCGAACTCGTGTGGGTTATCGGACCTCGCGGAAGGTCACTGGCGCCGCTCGTTTTTGATGAAACGCTCCCTCGTGGCAGCGTCGTGGTAAGAGACATCCCAAGCCTGCTCGCAGCGGACATCATTCGGGTTCTGAAGGTTGACCTGGATAGTCCGCCATTACCCACTTCCCTGGCCTGAGCCGATAGCAGCCGTGAAGCCCGATTCCGCGCGCCCTGCCGGTTTATCCACGCTCGCCATCCACGGCGGTCGCGAGCCGGAGGCGGCCGGAAGTCCGGTGGTTTCACCGCTCGTGCAGTCCGTAAACTTCCTGCAGGAGATCGGCACTGGCGATGACCTCCGCTACACGAGGTACGCGAACACGCCGAACGCGGAGCTGGTTCAGCGCCGTATCGCGATGCTCGAAGGGGGCGAGGCAGCACTGGTGCTTGCAAGCGGGATGGGTGCAACAGCGTGCGCGCTCATGGCCCTGCTGCGGCCCGGCGACCACCTGGTAACCAGCAAGTGGATCTACGGCGGCACCCACAGGCTCTTTCACGAAGAGTTCACCACCCTCGGCATCGAGGTATCTGCGGTTGACCCGGACGCACCACGCGAATGGCGACGCGCCGTGCGCCACAATACTCGTGTGGTTTTCGTGGAAAGCCCGGTGAATCCGACATGTCGTGTAATAGACATGAAGCCCCTCAGCCGCCTCACGCGTGAGGAGGGCATGGCGCTCGTTGTGGACTCCACCTTTGCGAGCCCGATCAATTTCCGACCGCTGGAACACGGTGCGGACGTAGTGATCCAGTCCACGACCAAGTTCCTTAACGGGCATCACGACATACTCGGCGGTGTAGTGGTGGGGAGCACCTCGTACATTGACGAGGTTCGCCAGAAGATGATCGTATGGGGGCAGGCACCGGACCCGTTTGCATGCTGGCTGCTGGAGCGCGGGCTGAAGACGCTGGATGTTCGCGTGAAGCGGCAGAACGAGAACGCGATGGCCTTTGCAGAGTGGGCGGAGAACCACCCGGAGATTTCGAGGGTACACTACCCCGGGCTCCCCGGCCATCCGGATCATGAACTCGCGAAGCAGACGATGGATGGATTCGGATCGATGCTGGCGATCGAGGTAAAGGGTGGTGGTGATGCCGCAGTGCGAATGCTTCGCCGGCTGAAGCTCGTGACCCATGCTCCAAGTCTCGGTGGGGTGGACACCCTGGTGAGCGAGCCGCGCTTCACGTCTCACGCGGTACTGTCCAGCGCGGAGCGAGCAGCAGCAGGAATACCGGATGGTTTCGTGAGGGTGAGCGTAGGGCTGGAGGACGTGGCGGATGTGATTGGTGATGTGGAGCGGGCCCTGGCGGTGGAGGAGTAGATGGTTATTTGTCGACGTATTCGCAGCCCCCTCGTTATGCCGCCACACTAACCCGTAACCCGTAACCCGTAACCCGTAACCCGTAACAAATGCGCCCCCCCCATCCCAACCCATGATCCGCTTCTCCGAGGTCACCAAACGCTACAACCGCGACCACGTTGCGCTGGATAACGTTTCGCTGTTCATCGGACGCGGTGAGTTCGTGTTCTTCACCGGCGCGAGCGGCGCAGGCAAGAGCACGCTGCTGAAGCATGTGTACTTTGCGGAGCGGCCTGGCGAGGGTGAGGTTCGCGTTGGCGGTTACATGAGCGACACCGCCTCGCGGCGTGAGGTTGCGCAATTGCGTCGCAAGCTTGGTGTGGTTTTCCAGGATTTTCGGCTGCTGGACGATCGAACCGCGGAGGCGAACGTTGCATTCGCTCTCGAGGTCATCGGCACCCCGCGCAAGCAGATAGGCCCCCGGGTTGCACGCGCACTCTCGCAGGTAGGGCTTACCTCAAAGGGTACAGCGCTACCGTCCGAACTCTCGGGCGGTGAGCAGCAGCGGGTGGCGATCGCCCGCGCAATCGTGAATGATCCCTTCGTGCTCGTTGCAGACGAGCCTACGGGAAACCTGGATGAACGCGCCACCAACGCCATCTTTCAATTGCTGCGCGACATCAATGCTGCCGGCACTGCGGTGCTGATGGCAACACATGACCTCTCGCTGGTGCGCAGTACCGAGTACAGGACCGTGGAGCTAGAGCACGGCAAGGTGATTGCCGATTCTCGCCCCAACCTGTCCACCGCCCGCTCGGAGTCGTTCTGATGCTCACACTTCGTGAGGCATGGCGGTCCACGAGCAGGTCACCGCTGCTGAGCATACTGGGAGTGGCCACCATAGCATTCTCGCTGTTTGCCTTCGGTATCTTCGGGCTCGTGGCGCTGAATATTCGCGAGGCACTGGTGAACCTCGAGGAGCGCGTGGAGGTTCGCGTGTTCCTGAACGATGACGTGACATACGCCAACGCGGTGGAGCTCATGGACCGCGTAAAGGTTTTGCCGGAAGTGGCGCAGGTTGACTACGTGTCACGCGAAGCCGCACTCACCCGGGCGCGCGAAGAACTCGGCGAATTCCGCGACGTATTCGAATCCGATTTCCTCCCCACCTCCGTGGAGGTAAGGCTGCACGAGGGCGCCCGGGATCCCGCAACCGTTGAGCGCGTTGCCGTTCAGCTGGAAGGTGAGCGCGGCGTTGAGGAAGTGCGCTACGGTGAAGACTGGGTGGAGAAGCTGCATGAGATTCGAAATCTCGCCACCGCCATCGGCCTTGCACTCGGAGCGGTTTTCGCGCTCATCGCGATCATCATCATTGGCGCCACCATTCGCATGAGCGTTCTTGCACGAGCTCGCGAGATTGGAATCATGCGCCTGGTTGGTGCCACTGACTGGTTCATCCGTCGCCCCTTCCTTCTGGACGGACTCATGAAGGGGCTCATGGGCGGACTGCTCGCGCTGCTCATGACGTGGGGTGCACACAGGCTCGTTAACCAGTACGTGATAGAGACAGTGTTCTTCGACTGGCGTACTGCCGCAATCGGTATTGCAGCCGGCGCTACGCTCGGCCTGCTCGGCAGCATGTTGTCCATTGGCCGGCACCTGCGCAGGATCTGACGAGTGCGCGCACTTCGGCGACTGTCATTCCTTGCACTGCTGGCGCTGCTGACGCTGGGAGTACCCGCGGTTGCGCACTCTCAGCGCTCGCCCTCGGAATCCGCGCAGCGCATTCGCGAACGCCAGTCCGAACTGGATCGCATTCGCGCAGAACGGGAAACGCTGGAACGAAGGCAGCAGGAACTGCAGCGCAGTGTGCGCTCGCTTGCAGCCGAAGTGCGGAACCTGGAGAGCCAGGCAGACCTCACGGCGCGCCTGGTGATCACGCTGGATGACCAGCTTGCCGCCATCACGGAGGAGATCGACAGCACGTCTGTTCGCCTGGAGAGAACGCAGCGGGAACTGGTTGACCGGCGTGACGACATGCAGCGCCGTGTACGCGAGATCTACATGCGTGGTCCGCTCTTCTCAGTAGAGGCGCTGCTGGCCGCAGAGAGCTTCGGCGAGCTGCTTGCGCGGTACAAGTACCTGCATCTTCTCGCGCGCCGGGACAGGGCGGTCGTGAGGCGAGTGGAGCTGCTCCGCGACGAAGCCGTGCAGCAGCGCGAGCAGATGGTACGCCTGCAGGACGAACTCGCTCTCAATCGCGAAGAGAAGGCGCTGGAAGAAGAGCGCCTGCGTGCGCTGGAAGGCGAACGGCAGAGAAGCCTGGCTTCCGCACGTCGTTCGGAGCGTCAGACCGCCGAACGACTGCGCGCCATTGCCGAAGACGAGCGACGTATCGGCGCGCTGCTCGCCTCGCTCGAGGAAGAGCGCAGGCGGGAGGAAGCCGCTGCACGCGCTCGCGGTGAGACCGCGGTTGCGGCAGCCAGCAGCCGCAGCACACTTCGCACATCCGATCTCGGCACGCTCGCCTGGCCTGTGGATGGCGACATCATCTACCGGTTCGGCCGCGTTGAGAATCCGGACAGGACGGTGACACGATGGAACGGGATCGGCATCGCCGCACCCGCCGGAACATCCGTAAGATCGCTGTCCGGAGGTGAGGTGGCACTTGCCGAACGATTGGGCACGTATGGCCTCACTGTTATCGTTCAGCACGGCGGCGGAGATTACTCCGTGTACGCATCGCTCGGCTCAACGTCGGTGACAAAGGGCCAGCAGGTGCAGCAGGGCCAGGTTATCGGCACGGTTGGCGTTGCCGACCCCGAGCTTGGCCCGCACCTGCACCTCGAGATTCGCCGCGATCGCGGGCAAGCGGTTGACCCGCTCGCATGGTTGCGAGGCGGCTGATTCCAACAGCTTCAGGATGACAATTTCATTTCCCCTGGGAGCCCACGTGAGCATCGCGGGTGGCACTCACATGGCACCACCGCGTGCGGCCGAGATTGGCGCAACGGCAATGCAACTGTTCACGAAGCAGGCGAATCGCTGGGCGGAGAGGGAGTGCGAGGACCTGGAGGCGAGCACCTTCCGAGAGGCGCTCAGCCTTACAGATGTGGTTGTCACCTGCGCTCACGACAGCTACCTGATCAACCTCGCGTCGCCGAACGACGAACTGCGTGCCAGGTCGCGCGCGTCCTTCGAGGCTGAGCTAAGGCGCTGCCGTGCGCTGGGCCTGACGTACCTGGTGTCGCACCCCGGCAACTTCATGGATGACCGCGCCAGCGGAATTGCACGGAACGTGGAGAGCATCGTTGCGTGCCTGGAAGCTGAGGGCGGAGACACCCTGCTGCTTCTGGAGACCACCGCCGGAGCCGGAACCGTGATCGGCGCGACGTTCGAGGAAATTGCGC
Organism: Gemmatimonadales bacterium; assembly: GCA_035306065.1. GTDB lineage: Bacteria > Gemmatimonadota > Gemmatimonadetes > Gemmatimonadales > Gemmatimonadaceae > JBBQHX01. The sequence goes on from DATGOL010000036.1 coordinate 7,122, forward strand.
AGCTGATCGAAGGGGTTCCCGAACCACTGCGAAGTCGCGTGGGTGTGTGCCTGGATACCGCGCACGTGTTCGCAGCCGGCTATGACCTCGTGAACGACTACGATGGAGTGATCTCGCATTTCAACGACGTGATCGGCCTGGACAGGCTTCACATGATGCACCTGAACGACTCCAAGGTGCCAATGGGTTCCAGGCGCGATCGCCATGAGCTGATAGGTGAGGGCGCAATTGGCGAAGGTCCCTTCCGCAGGATCATGAACGACGAAAGGCTTGCAACGATCGCAAAAGTGCTCGAGACGCCGAAGCTCGATGATGCGGCCGTCACGGACCGCCGCATGCTGGAACGGCTGCTGGGCTACGTGGGCTAGTGAAGGGTGAGCGATATTCGGAGAGCATCGCGAGAGCGAGTACGTGCCTTATTTCAGGCGCGC
>DATGOL010000037.1:0-12036 GCA_035306065.1 Gemmatimonadales bacterium
TCAACGATGCCAGCATCTCTTACACGGATCCCGCCATTCGGGGCTCGCTCTTTGGCGGAACCCTGTCTGCCTACCGCACGCGTTCGCAGTTCATTGTCGGTGACCTGGGTCGCCAGCTGCGCACCGGCGCAAACGTCGGCCTTCGCTTTCCCGTTCCCAACATCCCGCGCACCCTGCTCTCCGTGAGCTACGGCGTGGAGTCGGTGGAGTTCGGAGGCGACGGGCTGCTTGGGCAGATCCAGAACGAAACGCAGTTCGACCGGTCGTTCCGTTCCACCATGTCGCTCGATCTTACGCGCGACACCCGGATCGGGCTGCCGTTCCCGGTTGCCGGCGGCCTGCAGCGTATCGAGGCGCAGTTCAACGGCGGGATACTGGGCGGGAACGTTCAGTACTCACGCGTGGTAGCGGAGATGCGCGGAAACGCGCCCATCGCCCAGATCGGAGCCGGTGGACTCGGCGCCAACCCGCTGCAGTTCACATTGGGGCTCACGGTGCGCGGCGGTGCTGTTTTCGGGAACACCGGACCCTTTTTCGCACTACAGGAGTTCTCACTTGGTGGCGTGCAGTTCGGAGAGCAGCTGCGTGGTTACGAGGAGTTCTCCGTTTCGCCCACGGGTTATCTGGGAGATGTGAACGCGCAGCGTTCGTCGTTCGGCAAGTCGTTCTTCCGCACTACGGCGGAACTTGGACTCAGGGTAAGTCAGGGCTTCTACGTGAACACCTTCTACGAGGCTGGTAACGTATGGAGCGCTCCAAGACAGTTCGATCCATCGAGACTCTTCCGCGGCGCGGGTGTGGGAGCGTCTCTGATAACACCTCTGGGACCACTCGGGCTCGATCTCGCGTACGGATTCGACCGCACCGAGGTAGACGCCCTGACCGGCGTGAGGCGTTCGGCGCCCGGTTGGCAGGTTCACTTCAGGCTGGGGCAGTTGTTCCAGTGATTCGGCAGGCAAACAGCTCAGGAGTAATGATGCGTAATACAATTCGTCCGTTTCTCGTTGCACTGGCGCTCGTGGCGTTTGCTGCGCCGGTAGCAGCCGCGCAGTCCCCGCTGAAGATTGCCTACGTAAACTCTCGCCAGCTTCTTGCCGAAGCGCCGGGTTCTGACCAGGCGCAGCAGATGTTCGAGCGCGAGATGAGCGGCTACCAGGCGGAAGTAGAGCAGATGGGTCAGGCGCTGCAGACGCAGATCCAGGAGTTCCAGCGTACCGCTCGCGAGATGCCTGAAGCCCGTCGCGATTCGATCGCACAGGTGCTCGGCCAGCAGCAGGATGCCTATCAGCAGCGCGTTATGCAGCTGGAGCAGACGGCACAGCAGCGCGAGATGCAGCTCTCACAGCCCATCATGCAGAACATTCAGAAGGTGCTGTCCGACTATCGCAGTGCCGAGGGCTACCACTTCATCTTCGATATTGCTGCGCAGGGAAGCCCCGTGGTTGCTGCAGACACCACCCTCGATGTCACGCAGGCGGTGCTCACGCGCCTGAAGGCGCTTCCGGCCCCGGCGCTCCCGGCTGCGGCTGACAGCTCCAGGCCGCCAACCACGCCCCCGGCTGGGCCGGTGGCCCAGCCTGCCGGCGTCCGTCGTCCTCCGGGAAGCTGACGTTGACCGAATCGAGTGCCCGCAGCGCCGCAGCCGCCAGCCTGACGGCAGCGCAGATTGCGGAGTTCCTTGAAGGCGAGCTGATCGGGCGTGGTGACGCCGAGATCAGCGGCGTTGCGGCACTCGACAGGGCTGGCTCTCACGAGCTGAGCTTTCTTTCCAGCAGGCAGTACGCACCTCTCTTCCAGGATACGAAGGCCGGAGTCGTACTCGTTTCGCCGGACCTTCAAGAGCTGCCTGCTGAGCCGGGGCCGGCCGCGCGGATCGTTGTCGAAGACCCTCACGCCGCACTGCTTCGACTGCTGCCACGGGTGTATCCGGAGCCCAGGCACACGCCGGGCATACACGAGACTGCCCGACTGGGCAGAGGCGTCAGACTCGGCGACAACGTCCTTGTCGGTGCGTACGCAGTAATCGGCGATAACGCCGTCATCGGCAACGGTGCGCGCATCGGTGAGCACTGTGTCGTTGGCGCTGAATGCGTGGTGGGCGACAGCGCCATCCTTCATGCAGGGTGCACACTTTACGCGCGTGCCCGCCTCGGCAACCGCGTGATCATCCATTCGGGTGCCCGCATTGGCTGTGATGGATTCGGCTACGTATTCGAGGGCGGAGAGCATCGCAAGCTCATGCACGTTGGGCGCTGTGTGCTGGAGGATGACGTGGAGGTTGGCGCCAACAGCACGATTGACCGTGGAAGTGTGGACGACACCGTGATCGGTGCGGGTACCAAGATCGACAACCTGGTGCAGATCGGGCACAACGTGCGAATCGGCAAGCTGTGTCTCGTGATGTCGCAGGCCGGCATTGCCGGCTCTGTTCGTGTTGGAAACGGAGTTATCCTGGCGGGCCAGGCAGGCGTGTCGGGTCACCTGACGATTGGCGATGGCGCGCGTGTGGCGGCCCAGGGCGGAGTGTTCGGTGATATTCCGCCGGGTGAAACATGGAGTGGCTACCCGGCCCGCCCGCATCGTGAGGCGCTGCGCGCCTCCGCGGCAACATTCCGGTTGTCCGGAATCATTCGAAGCCTCGAGCGGCTCGTGGCGGAGAAGAAGTGAGCCGACGCACCATCGGTCGCCCGGCCAGTGTTGAAGGGGTGGGGCTCCACATGGGAGAGCCCTGTCGGCTCACCTTCCTCCCCGCACCGGCAGGCACCGGCATCACCTTTCGCCGCACCGAGAGCAACGCCACCTGGGAGATCCCGGCGCATGCATCGGTAGCGGTTCTCGCCGAGCGCCGCACGCAGCTGGGCACCGGCAATGAGGCGCTCCACACCGTGGAGCACGTGCTGGCGGCCGTTGTCGCTGCGGGAATGGACGACCTGATCATCGAGATGAACGGCCCGGAACCTCCGATCGCAGATGGAAGCGCCGCCCCGTTCCTCCATGCGCTCCGGGAGGCGGGTTCGGCGGAGCAGGAAGGGTCCGTGAGCGCACTGCGGCTATCCGAGCCGGTTCGAGTGACAGATGGCGAGTCCACGTACGAGGCGTATCCGGCCGAGTCGCTGGAGCTGGACGTCACCATCCGCTTTCCGCATCCACTGATCGGCGAGCAGCGTTGGCAGGGAGCCATTTCATCGGAGTCCTTCTCGCGGGAACTGGCCGCGGCGCGCACATTCGGCTTTGTTCACGAGGTGGAAGCGCTCAAGTCCAGAGGCCTCATTCGCGGCGCAACCACGGCCAATGCGGTGGTGCTGGACGACGCCGGGCTGGTAGACTGCAGGTTGCGCTGGCCGGACGAGTTCGTTCGCCATAAGGCAATGGACTGCGTGGGTGACCTGGCGCTCGCGGGTGCGCGCGTGAAGGCCCGGGTGGTGGCAGACCGTCCGAGTCACCGGGGCACGGTGTTGCTTGTTCGTGAGATGCTGGCGCATGGCAGGCTCGAGGAAGCCTGACGATTCAATGGCCTGTCAGGCCGGGACCATAACGAGGAGTTGCGCGTGACTGTCGAGGGAAGCACGATGATGACAATTGAGGACATCCTCAGGAGCCTGCCACATCGCTATCCCTTCCTGCTCGTGGACAGAATCCTCGAGGTGGAAGCGAACAAGCGGATCGTGGGACTGAAGAACGTCACCATCAACGAACCGTTCTTTCAGGGACACTTTCCGAGCCATCCGATCATGCCGGGCGTTCTCATCATCGAGGCCATGGCGCAGGTTGGCGGCATGATGCTCATGGGAGGCCTCGCAGATCCCGACAGCAAGGTCGTGTACTTCATGTCCCTGGACAACGTGAAGTTCCGCAGGCCGGTAAAGCCCGGGGATCAGCTCATTCTCGAGCTCACGGTAAACCAGATTCGCGGCACCGTGTGCAAGATGACGGGCGTTGCGCGAGTGGACGGCGAGATTGTCACTCAAGCGGACATGGCCGCAATGGTCCGCGATAAATGACTGTACGCATTCATCCCTCTGCGCGAATTCACTCATCGGCAATTGTGAGTGAAGATGCGCGCCTGGCCGCAGACGTGGAGATCGGACCTTTCGCTATCGTGGGTGATGATTGCGAGATTGGCCCGGGCTGCGTCATTGGTCCTCGCGCCACAGTCGAGCGGAATACGCGCCTCGGCCGCAACGTGAAGATCGGCACCGGCTCGGTAGTCGGTGGCGATCCACAGGACCTCAAGTACCAGGGCGAGTACACGATCGTCGAAATCGGCGATGACACGGTTGTGCGAGAGTACGTAACCATCAATCGCGGCACGTCGCACTCCGGCGCAACCACGATAGGCGTGGGCTCCTTCGTGATGTCCTACGTGCACGTTGCGCACGACTGCCACATTGGCGATGGCGTGATCCTTGGCAATGCAGTGCAACTCGCAGGGCACATCACGGTTGAAGACCGGGCAATCGTCTCGGGTCTTTCCGGTACGCACCAGTTCGTGCGCATCGGTCGCCATTCGTTCGTTGGAGGCTGTTCGCGAGTTGCGAAGGACGTACCGCCGTACCTGAAGGCAGTGGGCAACCCGGTAAAGCTCTATGGCCTCAACAGCGTGGGGTTGCAGCGCAGCGGATTTCCGGAGGAGACCATTCGTGAGCTCAAGCGCGCCTATCGAGTGATATTCCGGTCCGACCTCACCGTGTCGCGTGCGCTGGAGCGTGCGCGAGCCGAGTTGAGTCCGTTGTCCGAAGTGCAGCACTTTCTGGAGTTCATCGAGGCAAGCGAGCGGGGGATCGGTTTCTGATCATGGCAGGTGACAGGCAGGTTCGGATTGGTGTTGTGGGCGCCGGTGCGCTCGGCTTCCACCACGTGAGGCTGCTGCGCGACCTGCCGGGTGCCGCGCTGGCCGGATTTCACGACACGGACACCGCGCGTGCCGAGCGGGTGTCTGCAGAGCTGGGTGTGCGGCAGATGAGCAGCATGGACGAGCTGCTGGACTCGGTTGACGCGCTCACGATCGTTGTGCCCACCAGCGAGCATCATGCAGTAGCGCGAAAGGCACTTGCTCGCGGGCTGCATGTGCTCATCGAGAAGCCTATCACGGTTACGCTGGAAGAAGCAGACGAGCTGCTGCACCTTGCGGAGAAGGGAGGTGCGCTTGTGCAGACCGGCCATGTTGAGCGCTTCAACCGTGCCGTACGCGCCGCACTGCCTTACGTTGACGGGCCACGATTCATCGAGAGTGACCGCCTGGCCCCGTTCAATCCGCGCGGGTCGGACGTTGCCGTGGTACTCGATCTCATGATCCACGACATAGACCTGGTGCGCACCCTGGTTGGCGATTCCGTTTCGGATGTCGCGGCAGTTGGCGTGCCGGTTCTCACGCCCTCAGTGGACATTGCCAACGCGCGCCTGGCATTCGCGGATGGTGCAGTGGCGAACATCACTGCAAGCAGGGTTTCCCGGGAGCGCATGCGCAAGATTCGCCTGTTCCAGCGCAGCGGCTACCTGTCGCTGGACCTGGCCGGCGGTACCGGCATGTTCTACAGGCTCAAGCGAGGCGAGGAGATCGCAAGTCTCGCGGCCGCAGGCCCGATGGCACTTGAAGCGTTCGTGGACGCAGTGCCTCTCGAGGCGCCCGAGGGAGAGCCGCTCAAGCTGGAGCTCGAGAGCTTCATCGCTGCCATCCGTGGTGAGGCACCGGTGCCGGTGACAGGCGCGGATGGTCGTGAGGCACTGGAGATCGCGCTGCGCATCATGGCAGACATCGAGCGCGGCTTCCCGGTACTCGCCGGAGATGCCGCCAGCGACGCAGTACGTGCCATGGCACTGCTCGCGGAAGCTGCTCGTCGCACCGGGCCGGACTCCGGATTGCCATGAGCGCCCCCGCCTCCGCCTCGGCCCCGCAGCAGCACCGGGCGAAGGAGATCTTCATTGTTGCAGGAGAGGCGTCCGGCGAGTTGCATGGCGCTGCCGTAGCCAGCGAGATCACCGCGATGCGGTCTGCCATTCCACTGGCCGGCATAGGCGGCGTGAGAATGGAGGAGGCCGGCGTAGATCTCGTTGAAAGAGCCGAACGCCTGGCCGTAATGGGTTTCGTGGAAGTCATTCGGCATGTGCCCGAGCATTGGAAGCTCATGCGCAGGCTGGAGCAACGCCTTAAAGACGGAAAGGTTGGCGTGCTCATGCTCATTGACTACCCGGGCTTCAACCTGCGGCTGGCGGAGCGTGCATCCCAGGCGGGCGTCCCGGTACTGTACTACGTAACACCGCAGGTATGGGCCTGGGGAGCGAAGCGAATCCCGCGGATTGCGCGGCTGGTGACGCGTGCGGCAGTGATCTTCAAGTTCGAGGAAGAACTCCTGCGCGAGCACGGTGTTGACGTCACCTTTGTGGGGCATCCGCTGCTGGATCGCGCGAAGGATCTTCCGTCGCGAGCCGAGGCGAGGCGTCAACTGTCGCTGCATAACGACGCCCCGGTGCTCGCGCTCTTTCCCGGCAGCCGCGCCCAGGAAATCGCGCGTCATCTCGATGACTTCGTTGCAACCGCCAGGGAGCTGGAGCAGCGCATTCCGAACCTGCAGGTGATCGTAAGCGTGGCTCCCGGCGTTGAACTGGACGGGGAACGCTGCCCGTACAGAATGGTGCACGGCAACTCCTTTCGAGTACTGCGCGCGGCCACGGCAGCAATGTGCAAGAGCGGAACGACAACTCTTGAAGCGGCGGTCGCAGACTGCCCCATGGTGGTTGCCTACAAGACGAGCGGCTGGACCTACAGCATTGCACGTCGAGTGGTAAAGATTCCGCACATCGGCCTGGTGAACATCGTTGCCGGCAGGGAACTCGCGCGCGAGTTCGTGCAGAACGACCTGGTTCCCGCGAAGGTTGCCCGCGCTCTAGAGCCACTTTTGCGCGAGGAATCAGAAGAGCGCCTGGAGATGCTTGGCGGACTTGCCGAAGTGCGGTCGCGCCTGGGTACGCCCGGGGCTGCGCACCGGGTGGCAGAGATGGCGCTGGGCATGTACGACGCATGAACCAGGGGGCGTCCACCCAGGTGCCCTCCGGAAGCAGGAAGAAGTCCGGCTGGAGTGATCGCCGGCTTCGCTGGGCCGTTGGTACCGGGATTGTGGTCATGAAGCTCCTCGCACGCACCTGGCGCATTCGGGTAGTGGGTTACGAGGGAACGCGCGACGCACGCCGAAAAGGTGAGCCACTGATCTTCGCTCTCTGGCACGGTGAGCTCTTTCCGCTGCTCTGGCAGCACCGTGACGAGGGCGCGAAGGTGCTCATCAGCGAACATCGCGATGGCGAGATAGTGGCGCGCGCCGCATTGGCGCTCGGCTTCGGCACGGTGCGGGGATCCACCACGCGCGGCGGTGGTCGCGCCCTGCTCGAAATGGTAAGGGTGCTGAAGGAGGGCGGCGAGATTGCGGTTACCCCGGACGGACCCAAGGGTCCCGCACATCGTTATGCGCCAGGCGTGCTGGTGGTGGCGCAACGCTCCGGTGTGCCGATAGTCTGCGTCGGCCTGCATGCCTCACGCGGCTGGCGCCTGAACAGCTGGGACAGGTTCCTGATACCGAAACCGTTCGCTCGCATCACGGTCGCCTACTCGGCACCCACACAAGTCGTGGCCAGCTCCGCCGGCGAGGCAGTCGCGCAGGCCGAGCACTTCGAGCAGCTGCACGAGTCCGTGTCTGCGCGCGCTGCACTGGGGGCCTGACGACATGAGACCGGAGACGCTGGAGCGTATCTGGTTCGGGAACGATCCCCTCGCGAGAGCCATTCGCACGGCGCTCATGCCTGCCGAGCTGCTGTTCAGGGGAGCATCGGGTGCGCGCAGCTACATGTACGGCGCCGGCATCCTTTCGCGTGCCGAGCCCGCGATCCCCGCGTTGTCCGTGGGGAATCTCACTGTAGGAGGCACGGGCAAGACGCCGGTGTCTGCATGGTTCTGCGCCGCATTATCGAGTGCCGGCGCGAAGCCCGCCGTGGTGCTGCGGGGCTACGGATCCGATGAAGTGCTGGTGCACGAAGTGCTCAACCCGGGAGCGATCGTAGTCACCGGCCGCGATCGGGTGCAGGCGCTGGATAGTGCCAGGGCACAGGGCGCTGACGTGGCCGTGCTGGACGACGCCTTCCAGCATCGAAGCGTGGCGCGCGCCGCAGACGTGGTGCTGATAAGCGCAGACGAACCTTTCGGGCAGCAGCGGATGCTGCCCGCCGGTCCGTGGCGTGAGCCGTTGTCTGCCCTGAAGCGCGCGTCCATTGCGATCGTCACCCGCAAGGCGGCAAGCGAGGCCGCGGTGCGCCAGGTTTCGTCCCTGGTGGCTGAGGCAGCCTCCGGAATACCCATTGCAACGGCATCGCTGAGGCTGGGAGAGTTGCGCCCACTGCGGTCGGCCATGCGGACCGCGACGGGTGCAGCGAGCACAGCCTTGCCGCTCGCCAGCCTGGCTGGGGCTTCGGTGCTTCCAGTGGCCGCGCTGGGCAACCCTCGCGCATTCGTCCGGCAGCTCGAGGCACTCGGGGCGTCCGTTCGGAAGTCGCTGCTGTACCCGGACCATCACGACTTCACCCACGAAGACGTGACCGCCATCACGAGTGCGGCGACGGATGCGGACTTCGTGGTCTGTTCGTTGAAGGACGCAGTTAAACTCGCGCCGGTGTGGCCTCGCGAAGGTCCCGAGGTCTGGTATGTTACACAATCCGTGACGTTCGAGAGGGGTGAAGAGCACGTGACGAAGATCGTGGACAGCGTGCTGGCTGAACGGGAGCATTCCACTCGGCCCTGACCTCAGTCCTGATACTTCCGGGAACTCAATGGCTACTGACGTTCGACTTCCAGCTGACAGAATCGTGCGGCCCGACAAGGACCGCTTTCTACATGAGGAGAACCCCTTCGAAGCGATGATGTCCCGCTTCGACAAGGCAGCCGAGCTGCTGGACCTGGAGCCGGGCATCTACAAGGTGCTCCGGCATCCGGAGAAGCAGATTACGGTTTCGATTCCCGTGCAGCTGGACAACGGCGACGTGGAGGTGTTCACCGGTCATCGAGTGATCTACAATACCTCACGAGGGCCGGCGAAGGGGGGCATTCGCTTCGACACTGCCGTAACCCTCGATGAGGTGAAGGCACTTGCAGCCTGGATGACGTGGAAGTGTGCGGTGGTGAACCTTCCCTTCGGCGGCTCGAAGGGAGGTGTGCTGTGCGACCCGTTCAAGCTGAGCGTGAGCGAGCTCGAGCGCCTCACGAGGCGCTATACGGCTGGTATCATCTCGTCGCTCGGCCCTGACTCGGATGTACCCGCGCCGGACGTGAATACCAACGAGCGCGTGATGGCGTGGGTAATGGACACCTATTCCATGCATACCGGTCACACCGTTACCGGCGTGGTTACCGGAAAGCCGGTCGAGATGGGAGGGTCACTCGGACGCCGCAGGGCCACCGGACGCGGGTGCATGCTGAGCACGAAGGAAGCGCTCAAGCATCTCGGCATGCCGGTGAAGGGAACTACCGCGGCGGTTCAGGGCTTCGGGAACGTCGGGTCGGTTGCCGCCACGCTGCTGGGACTGGAAGGTGTGGTAATCAAGGGAATCGGGGATCGTGCGTGTGCCATCCATAACGAGCGCGGCGTGGACCTCGAGCGCGCAACTGCGCACGTTGCCAGGCACCGCACGCTCGAGGGCTTCGATGGTGGCGATGTCATCACGAACGAAGAACTTCTGGCGCTGGATGTTGACGTTCTCGTGCCGGCAGCGATGGAGAACGTGATAACGTCACGCAACGCCGGGAGCGTTCGCGCGAAGATCATCATTGAAGGCGCCAACGGGCCCACCACCGCCAACGCCGACACCATACTGGATGAGAAGGGGGTGTTCGTGGTACCCGACATCCTTGCGAATGCCGGTGGAGTTACGGTGTCGTATTTCGAGTGGGTGCAGGATCGCGCCGGATTCTTCTGGCCGGAAGACGTGGTGAATGACCGGCTTCGTGAGATCATGACGCGCGGTTTCAGGGATGTGAGTGCGCTGGCGCAGCAGCACAACGTGAACATGCGAACGGCTGCGTACATGCTGGCGATCACCCGCGTGGCGGCGGTACACAGGCTGCGCGGCATCTACGCCTGACGAGCGGTTCTCGAACAGGTGCGAATCCTGCTCGTTGCCATTGGACGTGCCCGCGGGGAACTCGCGCCTGCCATTGCAGACTACGAGAGTCGCGCCGGCCGCTACTGGCCGCTGGAGGTTGTGGAAGTGCGCGCGGAGTCGGCCCGGTCGCTGTCGCCCGACGAAGTGCGGGAGCGCGAGGGGCGCCGCCTCGTTCAGGCGCTCCCGGCTGGCGCTCGCGTATGGGCGTGTGACGAGCGCGGCAGGGGCATGACGTCTGCCGAATTCGCCGAAGCCCTGCAGCGACAGCAGTTTGCCGCGCAGGATCTGGCCATCGTGATCGGTGGCGCGTACGGCCTGCATGAGATCGTCCGCAGTCGGGCGGACCTGGTGCTGTCCGTCGCACCCTTCACACTCCCGCACGATCTGGCCCGGCTGGTGCTCGCCGAACAGCTCTATCGTGCAGGCACCATCGCGCGCGGGGAGCCTTACCACAAGTGACCGAAACCAGTCACCCACTACCGTTGAGCTGGTTCGGCGCACATCCTCCAACGATGCCCGTGCCAGAGCTCCAGATTCTTACGTCCTCCCTTGGTGGCTCCGCCCTTGCTCGGGCTGCGATTCGGGGTGATTCGCAGGTGAGTGGCTGGTATGCGCCACTTCCGGCAGACGTGGATGGCTGGCGAGAGCGCGCTCACGCAGCGATGAGTCGGCTGGGTAGCGGCTGGCTCGAGCGATTGGAGCCTGCATTCGACGCAACCGGCGAGGCAGCTGCGAACCTTCGGCGTGTCGCGCAGCAAGGCGGCGTGCTGGTGACCACCGGCCAGCAGCCCGGTTTGTTCGGCGGTCCGGCGTACGCCTGGGTAAAGGCAATGTCTGCCGCCGCCCTGGCACTCGAACTGGAATCCATGCTGGGCATTCCTGTAGCGCCCGTGTTCTGGGCGGCTACGGACGACACCGACTTTGCGGAAGCATCGGACACCTGGATTGCCACGCCGTCCGGAGCCGAGCATCTGGTACTGCCGCCCACTGCCACGCCTGGCCGGATGCTGGAGCACACGGAGCTGCCTCCCGAGATGGATGCGCTCCGGAGTCGCCTGCGCGCCGCATGCGGCTCGTGTGTAGACGACGTGCCGCTGCGGGTGGTGGACGAAGCCTGGCAGGAAGGGCGTACAATCGGTGATGCATACGTCAGGCAGCTGCGGGCGCTCCTGGAGCCGCTGGGGATGGCGGTGCTGAACGCTACGCACCCGGCGGTGCGGGTGTCGATGGACGCTGTCGTGAGGCGAGCGCTCCGAGAGGCACCCGCAGCAGACGCTGCCATCTCCGAGCGATGTTCCGACATCGAGGAGCAGGGGTTCACCCCACAGGTGTCGCCCGTGCCCGGATTGAGCCTGGTGTTCGAGGATTCTCCGGACGGCAAAGCGCGAATTCCGATCGCGGATGCCGATTCGCGTGCCGCGAACGCGTCAACCGGCTCGCTTGGCCCCAACGTGCTGCTGCGTCCGGTGGCAGAGCAGGCCATTCTTCCCACCATTGCCTACGTGGCGGGACCTGGAGAACTGTCCTACTTCGCCGAAGTGAGCGCTGTTGCCCGGGCAATCGGCGAGCCGGTGCCGCTGGCCCTTCCGCGCCACTCGATTACCATCGTCGAGCCGCACGTGAGGCGCACCCTCGAGCGGCTGGGGCTTGCCCCGGATGACTTTCTCGACGCGCACTATCCTGAACGAAAGCTCGCACGTGAGGCGGTACCGGCAGAGGTGACTGCGAAGGTTGCGGAGTTGCGCGCGGCTGTGGATGGCGCAATGACGGCCCTGGAGCGACTCTCGGAAGACGGTACGGACTCGGCTCTGCCGCCACCGGCCGTCTTCAGGGGCGCGGCCAGCCAGATGGAGCACAGGATTGCCCGCCTCGAACGTCGCGTTGCGGCCGCGGCCG
>DATGOL010000038.1:0-7036 GCA_035306065.1 Gemmatimonadales bacterium
AGCCGACCGCTGAGCCCCATTGCGCCGGACTTTTCGAGTCGATCGATCGCCTCCACGACGGCACGTTCCTCAGCGGCGATCCTGCGTGAAGCTGCCAGGAGTACAGTGTCGTGGGACGCCGCGTGTAGCGGCTGGTGAGACGAGAGCTCTGCGGCGCTGGCCGCCGAAAGTGAACTCGGGGAGAACGCACCCGTATAGGCCACGGACATGACGGCGACGCCAAGAAGAGCGCGGCCCGTAATCCAGCCAGATGACATAGGTCCTATCCTGAGCCTCAGGTTAAGGCTGCGCGAAATCGTGCGCAGCTGCACCGAGGCTTATGGTTTACAAACACAAGTTGGCGTGCGCTGCCCGGTCAGCAGCCGGACCAGTCACACCCTCAAACGTCACGCCCCCGGCTAATGCCGAGGGCTTTCAAAGAAGCAATCTAGTGGTGTTGTGGTGAAGCGACACCGGGTCCGTGGACGGCTGACTGACCGTACCGTCAGGGCACTCCAACCAGATTTCCCCTGTTACTGCCTACTGAATACTTCTGCCTACTCAGTACTCAGTACTGTCATCTGCCCCTAATACACATACACCGGAGTACCCACCTCAACCATCTCGTACAATTTCTCGATCTGGTCATTCCGCAGCCTTATGCAACCATGGCTCACGGACTGGCCGATGCTCGCAGGATTGTTCGTCCCGTGAATGGCGTACCCATCGCCCAGCTTCAGCCGATGCGTTCCCATCACGTCAGGATACTTCCGCTGCGTCGTACCGAACGGCGGGATGATCACGTTTCCGCCCGCTACCACTTCGCGCGTGCTCCCGGTTCCCAGCGGCTCTTCGCTGCCATCTTTCGTCCGGCGCACCACGTCCGAACCTCGCACCAGCACAGCCCCGCCATCGGGCAGCTCGATCTGCTGTCCGCGCTGGAGCCGCACTACGCCGAGTCCCCGGTTTCGCGCGTACTCGATGTAGTGCCAGTCGGGCGGAATCCACTGCGGATCTTCGTCCTTGTCCAGCACCGTAAGCCGGCCGCGCGGGGTCTCGAACTTCCACCTGTCCGCACCGCCCTCCTTCACGAGAACCTTGCCGCTGCCCGTGGCAACGGGAGCCTCGAAGAGCACGCTGTCACCCTGCTTGTACCACAGCATGTTCTCCGCGATGCTCACCACGATGTACGGGCGATTGTTCACGTCAGGCGCGTCGGTACCACCGGCCAGAAGCGCATCCAGCGAGTCTGCGCGAACACCGAGCTCCTTCCGGATGTTCTCCAGAAGTTGAACGTTATCGTTGAACACCATGCGCGACACATCGCGTTCGTATCGCAGGTTCATGGTGTTTGCCAGCAGCGTTCCGCCGGCGGACGCAAGCAGGAAGAACGCACCGATCAGTATCCAAGGCGAAGCACCGCCGGATCGCAGGAATGAAGGCAGGAATCGGGTCATCGGCTGCTCAATAGAAGTAGACGGTCATGCCTGGCGAGAGATTCGCCAGCATGGACTCGAAGTCATCTGAGGGCATGCGAACCGCGCCTGGCAGCACCGGTGCCGGTGCGGCGAGAGCGCCGTCGTCGGGTGACGCGTAGATCAGTTCCCCTCCCGCCAACAGCAGCAGCCCGTCGTCCAGCACGAGTTCAGGCGGAAGCTCCGCCCGAACCTGCCGCATCCAGTCCGGCACAGGGAACGCCTCACCTGGTGCATACACCTTCTCCACCGTCCGTGAGCCCAGGGGGGCAGCCAGCGGCCTCCCCTCCGGTGCCAGCGTAACGCGATCGCCGTCGCCGTCGTCAGCATCCGAACTTGAGTCCGGAAGCTCGGCACCGAACTCGACCGGCACGGAACGCAGCACCGCGCCCTCCCGCTGCAGCACCATCCGGCCGCTGTCCACCTCTACGGCCAGGTGAAGTCGCGAATCGCTGCTCGACTGGCGGCGCAGCAGGGCCACCATCACGTCGAAGCGACGCTCCTCGTCCGCCAGGATGGCGTCTGCCCGGTTCCGTTCCACTTCGGTCATGTCGGAGCGTAATCGCGCGATCTCGCTCTCGTACCGGGTGCGCTTCACCAGCAGTGCGGCGATTCCCACCAGAAGCACGACGATGGCAACCGTCATGGTGGCAAGGATGCCCGGATACGATGCACGAAACTCGTTCCAGCTGCCGCGGCGGCGATCTGGCGTCTTGCGCGGCTCGCCGCGCCTGTCCGGGGTGGAAAAATCCTGGGACATCAGTGTGCGGATTCTGGTTGCACGCCTTGCCGGCGCATTCGGGGCCGCAGGAAGTGTAGCTTCACGCCTGAGGCCGTGTCATACCCTCACACTGTACAGTTCGCAATTCCCGCTCCCTCAGTTCCCCGCTGTGGACTACATTCCCCGCTAACCCGAACCTCTTATTGCGCCAGCAAGCATGTCAAAAGCTCCCGATCGTCCGGTAGTTCTCGTCGTCCTCGACGGCTGGGGCTATCGCGCCGAGCGCGAAGGGAACGCCATAGCGCTCGCTGATACCCCGGCCTGGGACGCCATGTGGAGTCATCCTTCACGGACGCTCCTCGAGGCGAGTGGGCTGGCCGTTGGCCTGCCGGAAGGCCAGATGGGCAACAGTGAGGTGGGGCACACGAACCTGGGTGCGGGTCGCGTGGTGATGCAGGACATCGTGCGCATTGACCAGGCCGTGAAGGACGGAAGCTTCTTCAGGAACCCGGAGTTCCTTGCGGCATGTGAGCGCGTGAAGCAGCGTGGCGGAACTCTGCACCTCATGGGGCTGCTCGGTGAGGGCGGCGTACACGCCCACGACCGGCACCTTCGCGCACTGCTCAAGCTCGGAGACAGCATCGGCATGCCGCGTGTGGCGCTGCATCTCATGCTCGACGGCCGTGACACCATGCCGCGCTCGTCGCTGGGATACATGACCCGGCTGCTGAACGAGCTCCCGCCGAACGCCTTCGTTGCGAGCGTGGGAGGCCGCTACTTCGGCATGGATCGCGACCGTCGCTGGCCGCGCACGGAAAAGTGGTACTCCGCTTCGGTGCTCGGCAACGCTCCTGCATCCGCCGATCCGCTTGCTGTAATTCGCGACTCGTACGACCTGGACGTGACCGACGAGTTCGTGGAGCCGCGAACCATTACCGATGGCGATGGAAAGCCGCTTGCGCCAATGCGTGATGGTGACGTCGTGATCTGCTTCAACTTCAGGTCCGACCGCATGCGGCAGATGGTACGTGCCATGTCGCTGCCCGGCTTTGACGGTTTCGATGTGTCCGGCCGCCCGCAGCTCGAAGTGGTTACGATGACCATGTATGACGAGACCTTCCACCTGCCTGTCGCCTTTCCGCCTCAGTCCATGGCGCGGATCGTGGCAGACGTGGTGTCCGATGCCGGCCGCACGATGCTCAGGACGGCGGAAACGGAGAAGTACGCGCACGTCACATACTTCTTCAACTGTGGTCGTGAGGCACCGTTCCCTGGCGAGGAGCGCATACTCATTCCCAGCCAGCAGGTTGCCACCTACGACCTGAAGCCGGAAATGAGCGCACCGGGAATCACGGATGTGCTGTGCACGGCCATCGAGTCGCGAAGCCATGACTTCATGCTGTGCAACTTTGCGAATGGTGACATGGTAGGACACACGGGCTCATTCAGCGCAACGCTGAAGGCCGTTGAAACCGTGGATGCATCGCTCGCACGAATCGTGGCGGCCAGCGAGCGCGCAGGAGTTCGTCTCATAATCACGGCGGACCATGGCAACTGCGAAATGATGATCGACCCGCAGTCCGGCGGCCCACACACCGCTCATACAACGAATCCGGTTCCGCTCGTTATCCTGGACCCGGACGAGCGTGCGCAGCTCCGCAGCGGAGGCGCACTCTGCGATGTTGGACCCACCATCCTCAGCATGCTGGGCCTGGACAGGCCCGGCGAGATGACCGGCGTGGATCTTCGCGCCACTGGAGTCACCGCGTGAACTTCGCATCCCGCAGCACAATTCTCACTGCCGCCTCTGCGGTGCTCTTCCTTCTCGGGATGCCTGCCGGTGCGCAGGAGCAGGAGCCCGTAACCGGGCACCTGCCGAGCGAGAGTCCCTACCGCGATATCCCCTGGCGCGGGCAGGTTACCGCCTACACCGGGTGGATGAACATTCCCACCGACCCGGCCGGAGTAGCGCCGCAGTCCGGGCCGATCATCGGATCGCGACTGGACCTCAGGCTTGGTGGCCCGGTTGATTTCGTTGCCCGCCTGGCCGTTGTGGCAACCGAAAGGAACGTTCTCGACCCCGCACGGCCGCTGGACGAGCGCTTGCTCGGCACCACGGGAGTGCCGCTCACGTTCATGGACGTGGGGCTCGCACTGAACCTTACCGGCAACAGAACGTGGAACAGGATTCAGCCGCAGGTGCACCTGGGCCTGGGCTTCGTGATGGATACGGACAAGACGGACGTTGGTGACTACAGGCACGGCACCAACTTCGCGTTGTCGCTAGGCACCGGCGTACGCTGGATTCCCGGCTCCGGTCGCTTCTCGGCGAGGCTCGACATCGCCGACCACCTGTTTCGCGTGCGCTATCCCGCGCTGTACTACGGCGATCCGTCCATTCCGGAAGGCATTCCGCCAATCCTGGACGCGGAAACTGCTCGCAGCAGCTGGACCAACAACTTTGCCATCACACTCGGCGCCACTTACCAGTTCTGGCGCTGATCCGGCGCGATTTCGGCGCTGACGACTGGTTCAGCGCCGGACCGACGGCCATTTCGGCTCTGTCACGGAAGTTGACGCAGCGCAGCTGGCCTTCCGCCGGCCGGTCGATCCGGGCATCTTGGAAGCATGTCGGTTGCCTACCTCACGCGGCGTGTAACGTTCGCCGCCGCTCATAGATACAGCCGTCCCGAATGGGACGCCGCCCGCAATGCCGCAGTGTTCGGCGCCTGCTCGCACCCCAACTTCCACGGGCACAGCTACGTATGTCATGTTACCGTGAGCGGTGCCATTGACCCCACCACCGGCTTTTGCGTTGACCTCGGTGTGCTGGACGAAATACTTCAGCGTGAAGTTCGAGAACGCTTCGATCACCGCAATCTGAACCTGGACATACCGGAGTTCGCAGACGGGCGGGAAATCCCAACCGGAGAGAACCTTGCGCGGATGATTTTCCAGCGAGTGCAGGCCGGGCTGGGCTCGAACAACACCGTAACCGAGGTTGTGATTGCGGAAGACGACACCCTCAGCGTGTCCTATCGGGGCGAAGCTGTACCCGCCGTGTGAGCTTCCCTGTCGCGCCTGCTCATTGAATCGAAGTTCGCCCGCAACGGTGCAGCCGCTGGCGCCAACTGCGGCATTATGACACCTTCTCTTAGCTGCAGTGGCCGGCGCTCGCGGGCCGCGCAAGTAGTATACGCCTCACGCCAATCCATGCCCCGCACCAAGCGTAGTACCGCCGTCCACCAGTACTCGGTGGCCGCGCTCCTCATTGCTGCCCTGGCTGGCTGCGCGCCAGCCAGCCTGCAAACGGCACCGACCACCAGCCCCGTGTATTCATCCGAAGCGCGCGCCGACTTCGCGCGAATGGTGGATTCCATGGTGCTGGCGCCGAAGTTCCGTAACGCGCACTGGGGAATTCTCATTGTGGATCCGGTATCCGGAGACACTCTCTATTCGCGCAATGCGGGCAAGCTGTTCATGCCGGCGTCCAATATGAAGCTGGTAACCGGGGCAGTTGCGCTGGAGGAACTGGGCGCTGACTACAGGTACAGCACACTGTTCGCTACGCCTCGCGGAGCGCAGGGCGAGCGCCGATTCATGCCGGGAGACAGCGTACTCGCGGGCGACCTGGTAATCGTCGGGAGCGGAAACCCTACCACGAGCGATCAGATGCGCGGCAATGCAATGCTGCCACTGCTCGCGATTGCTGATTCACTGGCGGCCCGCGGAATTCGTCGCATCGAGGGGAGGCTGGTGTCTGCGGGTGATGCCTTTCCCGGCTCTGCGCTTGGCTTCGGCTGGTCCTTTGATGACCTGGACTATCCTTACTCGGCCGGAGTGGATGAGCTGATGTTCAACGAGAGCTTCTCCACGATCACCGTGCGTGGCGGTGCGATGGCGGGTGACTCGGCCAGTGCCCGCACTGGCCCGGCGCTCACCTGGCCTCCGCTCACGCTGGACGTGCAAACCATAGCGCCTCCGCCGGACTCCGTGAGGCCATACCGTTCGGGCCGCCTGACGATCCTCCAGGACAGTGCCACGGGTCTCGTGAGGGTATCCGGCACGGTCGTAGCCGGTGACAGCGTGAGCATTTCAGTGGCGCATCGTGATCCCACCGCGGCGTACCTGGCTGCGCTTCGTGAGGCGCTCGTCATGCGCGGCATCGCGGTGGCGCAGCCGTTCCCTGCAGCCCCGCCACCGGTGTATGAACTCGCGATGCTCGACACGCTCATGGTGGTGATGTCACCACCACTGCGCGAGATCATGCCAGCCCTGCAGAAGCCCTCTCAGAACCAGATTGCAGAGGTACTTTTCCGCACACTCGGACTCGAGAAGAAGCTGGTGGGCAGCCCGGACAGCGGGCGTCGGGTGGTGGAGGAACAGATGAGGGAGTGGGGCGTGGACACCACGGGCTTCGTGATACGCGATGGAAGCGGCCTCTCCCGCCACGACTACCTGTCTCCTGAAGCCATAGTGCGCGTGCTCAACGCGATGCGGGTGCACCCGTCGTTTCAACTGTACTACGACGCGCTGCCCATTGCGGGCGTAGACGGCACCATCCGAACCCGCATGCGCGATACGCCGGCGCAGGCCAACCTGCGCGCAAAGACCGGCTTTATTGATCGTTCTCGCGCGCTCAGCGGGTACGTTACAACTGCAGACGGCCGTATGCTGATCTTCGCCACCGTGTGCAATAACTGGACGGTCACCACTCGTGAGGTTGAGGAAGTGCAGGACCAGATTGGTGCTGCCCTGGCGTCGTTCCGGGCCGGGTCCGGAATAGCGCAAACCCAGTAGCCTGCGTTTGCAGGGCGCGCATGCTGGAAGTTCGAGAGGCTGTAGACAGGATTCACGCCGG
>DATGOL010000039.1:0-14430 GCA_035306065.1 Gemmatimonadales bacterium
GGTGGCAAAACCATCCTCCTCGACTGCGGCCTCTACCAGGGCAGACGCAAGGAATCCGACGAGAAAAACCACAAACTCCCGCTCCCCGTCGAGGAGATCGACGCCATCGTTCTCTCCCACGCCCACATCGACCACGCTGGCCGCCTCCCCTTTCTCGTCCGGCACGGCTACCGCGGGAACATCTGGGCGACCGCAGCCACGCGGGACCTCTGCGCCATCATGCTCGCAGACTCGGCGCACATCCAGGAGAAGGACACCGAGTACCTCAAGCGCAGGGGACGCGACGCCGTCGAGCCGCTCTACACCGTCGCGCATGCCACCCGGACCATCGAACAGATGGCGGGTCTCCCCTACCACCGCACGTTCGATGTCCTTCCCGGAGTAAAGGCCACCTTCACCGACGCCGGCCACATCCTGGGCTCCGCCTCCGTAGTGCTCGACCTCGAGGAAAACGACGCCTCACGACGACTGGTGTTCTCCGGCGACATCGGACGCAGCGGTCTCGCCATCATCAGGGACCCGCAGCCGCCCGAAGGCGCCGACGTCTTACTCATGGAATCAACATACGGCAACCGCGACCACGAGTCCGTCGAGGGCGCACGCGAACACCTCGCACGCACGGTTCGTGAAACCGCCGCACGAGGAGGCAAGATTCTCATTCCCGCGTTCGCCGTCGGCCGCACGCAGGAGATGATCTACAACCTTCACGAACTCGCTCGTACGGGGCAGATACCCGAGATCCCCATCATCATCGACTCGCCTCTCGCTACGTCCGCCACGAGCATCTTCGAGATGCACCCGGACACGTACGATCGAAGCGAGCGTCTCGTGCAGCAGGTGGACGAGCTGTTCCGTTTCCCGCTGGTTCGCTTCACGCGCAGCGTGGACGAGTCCAAGGAGCTCAACACCGCACGCGGACCGATGGTCATCATTGCAGCGAGCGGAATGGCGGAAGGCGGACGTATCGTTCACCATCTCAAGAATCACGCAGACGACTCACGCAACACCATTCTCGTGGTCGGTTTCATGGCCGAACACACACTCGGCCGACGCATCGTGGAACGCCGCGAGGTGCTCAAGGTGTTCGGGGAGGAAGTGGAGCTGCGTGCACATGTCGAGATCATCAACGGCTACAGCGCCCACGCCGATCGCACAGAGCTGCAGAGCTGGCTGGCCCGCGTGAAGAGCACGTCGCCACACCTGAAAACGGTGGCACTCGTGCACGGGGAGCAGGAAGCCCAGGAAGCATTCCGCGACCAGCTGAACAACGCGGGCTACAACGACGTTCGAATTCCCGCACCGGGCGAAAAGCTGCCGCTCTGATTCGGCAGCACGTGCTCAACTCGCGCGGCTCACGCGGAGCGCACGAATGGCTGCGAGGCCACGGCCAATCGCCTCGCAGCCCTTCCCTCCACGCGTTCCTTTCGGCATCCTAGCTGGGCCGCCTCTCATTGCCCGGTCAGAATGCCATCTCGCACCGCGCTGGATCAATCCCGCTCTGCCGCCGAACGAATAGTTCAAAGTGCCACTACACTCGCGGTGGCACATGGCGTTGCGCACGTCAGCCTGCAGGACGTTGCGGAAGAGGCCGGCGTGAGCAAGGGGCTGATCCATTACCACTTCCACGACCGCGAAACCCTTCTCGCGCGGCTTGCCGAAGCACTCGCGGCTCGCGCCGTGTCCCGCCAGCATGCGGCACTCGAGGGCACCACGATCAGCACCGCCGTAGACGACCTGTGGGCGTGGGTGAAAGCCGAACTGGCACACGGCCAGATTCGTGTACTGATCGAGCTC
Organism: Gemmatimonadales bacterium; assembly: GCA_035306065.1. Lineage (GTDB taxonomy): Bacteria > Gemmatimonadota > Gemmatimonadetes > Gemmatimonadales > Gemmatimonadaceae > JBBQHX01. Next base: position 1,795 of record DATGOL010000039.1, read on the forward strand.
GGGCGCGAACCGGGCGAGCTTCCCAGGAGGGCCGCGCGCGAAGCCGCCGCGCTTCGTCGTGAGGCATCGGCCTCCATGGTCGCTCACCTCTTCCAGGTGCTCGAACTCACGCCGCGGCTGCCGGTACCGCTACTCGCAGACGTTACCGCCGCCTTCGTGGACGGTCTGGTGGTTCGCGCCGCCCTCGAGCCCGACCACGACCTGCGCGCCGCCTTCGACGCCTTCTGCCTCTCGATCCTCAGCCTGGCCGAGTGATCCGGGCGTGCGAAGGGGGTGCGGCTACCTACCCGCCCGCCGGAAGCTGCCGCTAACTTGCAATCATGGCCCCTCGTCGCAGCCCGGTGCGTCGCTTCGTTACCGGAGTTATCGGTCTCGTTTTGGCAGCCTGGGTGACGTCTGCACTCGCCGTATGGGTATGGGGAAAGCGAGACGACGCCCGCCCCTCCGACGCAATCGTCGTACTCGGCGCTGCCCAGTACTCTGGCAGGCCGTCGCCGGTACTTCGGGCCAGGCTGGACCACGGAATCGCCCTCTGGAAGGAAGGCATGGCACCCGTGCTCGTACTCACCGGCGGCACCGGCGACGGCGACACCACCAGCGAGGCCGCCGTGGGACGCCGCTATGCCATGAACGAGGGCGTTCCCCTGGACGCAATCCTGGTGGAGTCGCACGGCCGAACCACCGTGCAATCCATGCGCAGCGTGGCGGACATGGCCGAACAGCACGACTTTCGCAGTGTGGTGCTCGTGAGCGACCCGTTTCACATGCTGCGCGTAAAGCTCCTCGCGATGCGCTATGGCCTGGACGCCAGCACCTCACCAACGCGCACCAGCCCGATTTCCGAGCGAAGCCAGTGGTCCTACGTAATCGGCGAATCAATCAAGGTGCCGGTCACGATGCTGTTTGCCGACCGCTGAACACCCAGGTACTGAGTACTGTCTGCTGAATACTGCCTACTGCCCTTGTATGCCCATTCCAATTCACACCTATCAGCTTCCCAACGGTCTCTTCGTGACGCTGTCCGAAGACCACACGACGCCGGTCGTGGCAGTGAACCTCTGGTACGATGTGGGCTCCGCGCATGAGCGCCCGGGCCGTACGGGGTTCGCGCATCTCTTCGAGCACATGCTCTTCCAGGGATCGGCGCACGTGGCTGCCAACGAGCACTTCGAACTCGTGCAGCGCGCTGGTGGCACTCTCAACGGGTCAACCTGGCTGGAGCGCACGAACTACTTCGAAACGGTGCCGTCCAACCAGCTTGCAATTGCACTCTGGCTCGAGGCCGACCGCATGGGCTACCTGCTGCCCGCAATGACGCAGGAGAAGCTGGACACCCAGCGCGATGTAGTGAAGAACGAGCGCCGCTGGAGCATGGACAACCAGCCGTATGGAACATGGTGGGAGAAGCTGCCCGCACTCGTATTTCCTCCGGAGCACCCGTTCCATCACTCGCTCATCGGGTCCATGGATGACCTGGATGCCGCGAGCCTGGATGACGTAGCCGGCTTCTTTCGCACGCACTATACGCCGGACAACGCAGTGCTCACCATCGCGGGGGATTTCGATCCTCGTGAGGCGAGCGCGCTCGTGGAGAAGTTCTTCGGCCCCATACCGCGCGGCGCAGGACGTTCACCGCTTCCCGACATGAGCCTGCCACGCGTGTTCGGCGAGCCCCTCCGCGAAGTGGTCGAAGATGACGTCATGCTCCCGCGCCTCTTCCTCGCACTCCGTTCTCCTGTCTTCGGCAGCGAGGAGTACTGGGCCGCCAGCATCTGCTCCGCCATACTCGGCATGCGCAACGGCAGCCGGCTGCACAGGTCTCTGGTTCGCGAGCGCCAGGTTGCATCGTCCGCAAGCGCATTCACCTTCGACCTTACGAAGGGAAGCGACCTTCTGGTTGTGGACGTAACCGCGCGGCCGGGTACGACTGCCGAACAGCTGGAGCTGGAAGTGGGGCGCGAGCTGGACATCATGCACGAGAGAGGCGTGACGGACAACGAGGTTGAACGTGCTCGCGCGCTCGTGGAAACGTCGCTTGTGTCGGCCCTGCAGTCTGCCGGCTCCCGCGCAGACAAGCTCTCCATGTATGCCAACTACTTCAGGAAGCCGGAACTCGTGAACCAGGAGCTGGACAGCTATCGCGCGGTAACGCGTGACAGTGTGAATGCATTCGCGCAGGAACGTCTGGGTCGCAACAACAGGGCTAGCCTGCTGTATGTGCCGCGCGCCGAAACTGGCGTGCTGGAAGACGCGGCGGGAAATGCTGCGGAGGTGGTGGCATGACGACGTCCTTCGAAGTGCCCGAGTTCATGGCGGAACGTCCGGCGCCTGGCGAGCCGCGGCCGTACAACTTTCCTGATTTCGAGAAGCGGCAGCTGGCGAACGGAATGAAAGTGATCGTGGCGCCGGTGCACACGCTGCCCATCGTTACGGTGCTTGTCCTGGTGGAGGCAGGCGCGTCCGCGGATCCGCGCGGTCGTGAGGGTACTGCGAACCTGGTGGCCGGCCTTCTCAGCGAAGGAACCGCAACGATGGACGGAGCCACCATCACCGAGAGCTTCGAGCGTCTCGGTGCTGCACTCAATGTCCACGCCGACTGGGACGCAGCGATCGCGAAGGTTACCACCCTTCCGGCGCGACTCCCTGAAGCCATGGGATTGTTGTCCGAAGTACTGAGGGCGCCGGTTTTCCCCGAGCGTGAGGTGGAGCGTCTGCGTGCGGAACGGCTGTCCGACATCCTGCAGCAGCGCGCCGAGCCCCGCGGCCTGGCGGAGGAGATGTTCGACCGTTTCACGTATTCGCCCGACTCGAGATATGCTCTCCCTGCGGATGGTGATGAGAATTCGGTGAATGCGATCACGCGCGATGACGTCGTGCAGTTCCATTCGGCGCGTTACCGTTCGTCGTCCGCCACGGTAGTGGTTGCTGGCGACGTTACCACGGATGCAGCGGTCGCACTCGTTGAGCAGACATTCGGCGACTGGGCGGGCGAGGCCGCAGCGCCGGTGCACGTTGACGATTCTCCGTCTCGCCTGGAGCGCATGACGCACCTGGTGCACAAGGCGGGTGCACCGCAGAGCGAGATTCGGCTGGGGCACGTGGGACTGCCGCGCAAGCACCCTGACTACTTTGCGGTCACGGTGATGAACGCACTGCTCGGCGGCCTGTTCAACTCGCGACTGAACCTCAACCTGCGCGAGCGGAACGGTTACACGTACGGTGCAAACTCGGCATTCGACTGGCGTCGCGATGCGGGCCCGTTCACGGCTGGCGCTGCGGTACAGAGCGAAGTGACCGCCGCCGCTGTTCGTGAGGCGCTCGCCGAGATGGAGCGCTTTGCGGAGTCGCCCATTCCGGATGAGGAGCTGTCACTGGCGCTGGATTACCTGGAAGGAGTGTTCCCCATCCGGTTCGAGACTACCGGAGCCATTGCCAGTGCGCTTGCCGGAATGGTCGTCTACGGCCTGCCTGACGACTACTACGACAGCTATCGCTCCAAGGTGCGTGCCATCACGGTAAACGACGTGAGGCGCGCCGCACGCGCCCACCTGAAACTCGGCAGCCTGCAGCTGGTTGTGGTTGGCGACACCGCGGCGGTGAAGGAGCCGCTGGCCGAACTGAGATTCGGTGAGCTGCAGGTGTACGACTCCCAGGGTAACCCGATCGCTTCCTGATGGTGCGCAAGGCGATCGTGGCGATGAGCGAGGGTTCGGCAGACAGTCCGTCCGGTGCCTGACGACAAATCCTCTTCCGGCTTCCAGCCGGAGCGGGGCTGGGTCCAGGTGGCATCATTTGGCTCCGCACTCGAAGCCGAGGTTGCCCGCGCGGTGATCGAAGCCGGAGGGTTCGATGCCCTTGCCCGCGGCAACGACATGGTTGGCCTCTTCGGACCCAACTTCATGGGACGAAGCCAGCGCGGAGCCCAGGTGCTCGTGCCGGCGGAGCAGGCCGCGGCAGTAAGAACGTTCCTGGCGAATCGGGAACGCGAACTCGGGGAGTCCCGCACCGCAGACGGGGACATTCCTGACGAATCGTGAGTCGAGGCGCCTGTAATTCCGCTTACCTGACAACGATGGTTCCCAGCATGTGAGAGCTTGCGTACGTTATTCCCCGACACCCCTCGAATCGGAGAGAACGTGCAACGCTACCCATCCCCGTGCGCAGCAACCCGCCGCATGCGCATATCGCTCGGTGCCCTGGCCGGGGCACTGATTATCGCCGCATCGCCGCTCGCGGCGCAGCACCCGCTCGCTCCATCCAAGACTGAGCACGACCAGGCCATTCCCAGGCCGGTTGACTTGCTCGGGTATGAACTCGCCGAGCGGTTTACTCCGCATCACCTGGTGCACGCCTACTTCCAGGAGATCGCCCGGCGCAGTCCGCGCGTTCGGCTCGACACCCTCGGCAAGACGTTCGAAGGCCGCGAAGTGATAATGGCCGTTGTGACGAGCGAGGCCAATCACGCGCGCATGGATGCAATTCGCGCCGATCTTCGCACGATCGCAGACCCGCGTGAGGCAGGCGATGCCGCGGACGCCGCTGCGGCGCGTGTGCCGGCAGTGGCCTACATGGCATACACGGTGCACGGCAACGAGGCTTCCGGAACCGAGGCCGCACTCGGCCTGCTGTACCAGCTTGCGGCGGGCCAGGATGCCGAAACGCGCATGGTGCTGGACAGCACCGTCGTGCTCATCGATCCCATCCAGAATCCGGACGGACACGAGCGCCATGTGCAGTACACGTGGCGCATGCGAGGCGCAAACGGGATAAGCACCATTCCGGGCACCATGTCGCATGGCTCCGACTGGCCCGGTGCGCGTACCAGCCACTACTACTTCGACCTGAATCGCGACTGGTTCATTCACTCGCACCCGGAAACGCGTGCGCGAGTGGGCGTGTTCCTCAACTGGACGCCTCACGTGGCGGTTGACCTGCACGAGATGGGCTCCAATTCCACGTACTTCTTTGCGCCGCCAATGGAGCCCGTGAACAAGAACGTTCATGAGAGCATCCTCCGCTGGTGGGACATCTACGCCGCAGCGAATGCGGCGGCATTCGATCGTGAGGGCTGGCCGTACTTCCGTCGTGAGGGATACGACGAGTTCTACCCGGGATACGGCGTGAGCTGGCCGATTCTGAACGGCGCCGTTGGAATGACCTATGAGCAGGCCTCCAGCTCCGGTGGTGCAATTCGCCGGACGGACGGCACGGTGCTCACGCTGCACGACGCTGCCAGTCACCACTATACGGCTGCGTGGGCCACGATAACCACAACGGCCAGGCGACGTGCAGAGCGGGTGCGTGACTTCCTCGGATTCCGTCGCAGCGCGGTGAGTGATGCGCTGCAGGCTCCGATGCGCGCTGTGGTGATCGGACGTGACGAACAGGGACGCGCCGATTCTCTTGCCGCACGCCTGATCGGTAACGGTATCGAGGTTCGCCGCATTCCGAATGCCACCACGGTTGCGGGTGCCACCGCGTTCCCGCATACAGCGGGTGGCGCGCAGGTGGCTGCGGGATCATACGTGGTGGACATGGCGCAACCGCAGGGTCGGCTGGCCAGGTCCCTCCTGGAGCCTGACGCGCAGCTGGACTCCACCTTCATCGCCGACGAGATCGAACGCAGACGCACCGGCCAGGGCGATCGCTTCTACGATATCACTGCCTGGTCGCTGCCCTACCTGTTCCGCGTGGACGCCTGGAGAACCAGGCAGATGCCCGGCGGAACCGAGGTGGTGTCCTCCATCACCCCGGCCGGCAATGCAGCACCCGCCCGTGCACAGCACGCGTACGCCGTTGCGCCGGGAAGCGAGACGTCACTTCGCTTCGTTGCAGGTGTTCTCAACGAGGGCATGCGCGTGTGGTTTGCTCCGCGCAGGTTCAGTATTGGCGGAAACGACTTTCCTAACGGTGCGTGGCTGGTGCGGGTGGCCGCCAACCCCGACAGCGTGCACGCGGTAGTCACGCGGCACCAGGCGTCGAGCGGTGCTCGCGTGGTATCCATTGCATCTGCCATGGTTGACGAAGGCACCGACCTCGGAAGCAACAGCGTGTTCCCGATTCGGAAGCCGAAAGTGGCCCTGCTCGGTGGCTCGCCTGTGAACGGCAACTCCTTCGGCTTCGCATGGTACGCGTTGGACCAGCGACTGAGCTACCCGACCGCCGCAATAGACGCGTCTGCGGTTGCACGTGGCGTGGTAGACGAATTCAACGTACTCATCGTGCCCTCTGCGTTCGGAAACCTGCAGGGTGCCATGGGTGAAGCCGGAATGGAACGCCTGCAGCAGTGGGTACGGGGTGGCGGTGTGCTGATCACGCTGGACGGTGCCACGTCAGGCATCGCGAACGAGCGGTCCGGTCTCTCGAGGCTTCGCCTGTTGCAGGCCGGCGAGCGGGATACGTCTCGCGTTGGCGCACCCCTGCCGGTGAACGTGCCGGGAGCCGCCTTACGCGCCATTGCAGACACACTTTCACCGCTCATGGCGGGAGTCAGGACCTCCGAATTCCCCGTAATGGTGAGTGGTTCATCGGTGCTCAGCATACCGGGCGACGTTCGGCCCGGTGAAGCAGTGTTGCGTCTTGCTCCTCGCGACCGGCTTCGTATTTCCGGATACCTGTGGCCGGAAGCATGGGATCGCCTTCCCGGAGCTGCATGGCTCTGGACGGAACGCGTTGGGCAGGGCCGCGTAATTTCGTTTGCAGGCGACCCCAACTACCGCGACCTGTGGCGCGGCCTGCACACGATATTCGCCAATGCGGTGCTGCTTGGTGGCAGCTACTGACCGACGCACCATCGATGTGATGTACGACACGGGCCCGGCGATCTCGCCGGGCCCGTGTCGAATTGTACAGCATTGCCCGTCAGACGGTTGTTCTTCGCGCTCCACCTGCAATGAGGCGAACGATCACGAGCAGCACTACCGCGCCGACGAATGCGACGAGTATGGCACCCAGAAGTCCGCCGGGTGCCCCGATGCCTAGCGACGTAAACAGCCATCCGCCAACAAGCGCGCCTACGATGCCTACAAGAATGTCACCAACAATTCCGTAGCCGATTCCGCCAACCACGAACGAAGCGAGCAGTCCCGCAGCTAATCCGACGAGCAACCAGATAAGTAACGACTCCATCATTCCCCCTTGTCACGGGTGATCCGCCAAGGCCACACCACACGTATCGTGGAGGGAAGAAGGCAACTGCTGTGCCGCGAACTGCCGGACTCGGCGCAAAGGACAGATGGCAGGGTTCGCTTGCCGCACCTATCTCCACTCGCGCGACAGCGCATGTCCTACCGTAGCGCCCACACTGGGCAGTACGAACGCGCTCGCGCCAAGTACGTTGCAGAACAGGTTGCAGTCGGGACTGTCCCTGAACAGTGTCCTGCCGAGCTCTACCACGCCCCACGACGCCAGCTCGCCGGCAACCGCGCCTCCGAGCGTAGCAGGGAAGGATCCTTCAACCCGGCCGGTACGTCCCAGGAACTCCACGGTGGCTGCCGTTGCGATTGCCGCACCGGAGTAAGCACCCACGTAGGCAGCCTTTCGTGCGGCATCTTCACTCGCACCCAGGCGTGTGGCCACCCACCTGGTCGCCAGGCCTCCCCCCACATATCCCGCTGGCGTAGCAAGGGTGCCCAGAACGAGCTGGCCGGCGACTGCAGGCGCAGAGGGCGCGCCAGGATCATCTCGCACCGGTGGCGGAACATCACTCAGCTGCCGCACGATGCCCGGCAGGGCGCGCACGCCGATGGCGGCGTCTGCCGACCACTGTGCGACGGCGCTATTCACCGGTGCCGCAATCGAAACCAGGAACACGATGAATGCAGGCAACATCCGGCGCAGAGACAAGCGCCCCTTTCCAGGGGCGCTACACGAGTAATGAGGCACTCCGTGAATCCTGTGGATCACTGATTCATGGCGCGAATGGGATCAGCCGACGGCTGTGAACGAGGATTCCTGACGTGAATATCGAGCCACGCCACCCAGCGCGACCACAGATCGAGAAGGGTTTCGCGTGTGGCGGGTCCGTGATCCTCGTATGGATACATGTACAGTGCCACGGGCTTCCCCATTCCCTGGAGTGCGTGGAACAGCCGCGTGGAGTTTTCGGGTGCAGTACCCACGTTCTGGTCGGCCTCGCCGTGGTACATGAGAAGTGCGCCCTGCATTCGATCTGCATAGAAGAACGGTGACATCTCCGTGTACAGCTCGCGCGCCTGCCAGAGGTCGCGACGCTCGCTCTGAAAACCGTTCGGCGTGAGCGTGCGGTTGTAGTTGCCGTCGCCCGCAATACCTGCCCGGAAGTAGGGGGTGTGCACCATGGCGTTCACGGTACTGAACGCACCGTATGAATGGCCGCCCGCAGCGAGTCGCTGGCGGTCAATGATGCCCTGCTTGTCGAGTTCATCGATAACAGCGCCCAGGTTGTTGCGAAGGTCGGGCACATAGTTGTCGTTCATGCGGCCGCTGGGCCCGAGGATGGGCGCGTCCGGCTCCACTACCGCGTAGCCGAGCAGCGCCATGTAGTCCATCGAGCGCGGGCCGAGGTTCGGGAAACGATTCAGGTTGAGCGTACGCTTGGATCTGTCGTAGGCCTCCTGGTCCGTGAACTCGCGCGGATAGAACCAGAAGAGCGCCGGAAGACGATCGCCACCCCAGTTCGGCGGCAGCGTTACCTCCACCCAGAACTTGACGCCGTCCACGCGCGTAACCGGAACCATCCTGCGCTCCAGCGCGGTAACCTCAGGCGAGTAATCGCGGTTCTGCGTGAGCTTCGTCAACGAGCCGGATGCCACGTCACGAAGGTACACGTCAGGCACCGTCGTCGGTGATTCACGCGTGGTGATCAGCGTGGCTGCATCGTCATCCAGCGGCATTGCAACCGACTCGTACACGTCTGCCGCAGATTCGAAAATGCGGGTCTTCTCTCCTGTGACGATCGCAACGCGGTCCAGGAAGGGCCGCGGTGGATTCACCACCGGGTCGCGGTCATAGCGAACGCCTTCGAGGAATGCGCTGGATCCATCTGCAGAGAGCAGCACGGCGTCGCCGCCGAACCGGTTCTTCACGGTAAGCAGCTCACCGGGGTTGTTGTAGAACGCCGAATCCGCACTGCGAAGTGCAGCGGGTGAGCTGCCGCCGCGAGCCGGGGTACGCAGGATGGTGTGTCTCGTGCGCGGTTCCTTCGGATTTACGGCATAGGTATGCGTTCCGGCCGATGTGCCTGCACCCGCGCGCTCGGTAACGAACAGCATGTCACCGCGGCTGCCAGGCAGCACGTTCGTGAGGCGGCCTTCCGTTTCGAAGAGAACTGTAACGTCGTCAGCGGCGAAGGGAGCGCGCCACTGCACGAGACGATCGCGGCGTCGCTGCGTGCTCCTGCGGGCTTCACCGGTGTCGTTACCCGAGGTGGTGTCTGCTGCAGCGCTGTCCGACTCGGGCGACAGCTGCATGTACACGAAGCCCTGTCCGTCCGGGCTCCAGGCCAGGTTTCGCTTTGCAGTGTCGGCACCAGCTGTGTCCGGGCCGAAGCTGTTTCCCAAACGGAGTTCGCGTGTGCCGAGTGTGGCGATCACGCGCCCGGATGCATCCCAGAGCTGGTCTACCGTACCGAACGCGCTCGCGGGCACGTAATAGGAGAACGGCTTCCGAAGCAGCGTTACGCGTGCGTACTGCCCGTCCGGCGACAGGTCCACGGAGCGAAGCATGGCCGGCCGACCGACTTCCGTTATGCGACCGCGTGCGGCATCCACGATTGCAAGCTGGCCGGTGGTGTAGTACTCGAGCATATCCTGCTCGTGAGGCGTCTCGAGCAGGCTTGCCCAGGTGCGTGTCTTGTTCTCGCCTTCGAGCAGGACCTTTACCATGGGGCCGGTTGGCACGTCAGGCGCTGCCGGTGCGGAGCCTCTGTTGGCAGGCACGAACACGGTGAGCAGCCGGCTGCCGTCTGCAGACCATGCGGGGCTGGTGACCAGCGTGGCGAGCAGCGGGCGTGTTGACAGCCGCCTCACACGCCCGTTCCCGGCGTCCGCCACGTACAGGTGGCTGGCATCGGCGAAGTTGGCGATGAAGGCAATCATGCGCCCGTCGGGCGACCAGGTTGCGCCTGACGCCGTTGCTCCCTGCGGCAGCTGGATTCGCGTTCGGTTACCGGTGCGTGCGTCGAACACCTCGAGCTCGTTGGAGCCGCGCGTCGTCATCGCCCGCGCACGATTGGCGCGCGTGTCTACCTGAATGCCGCCCAGGTACACATGCTCGCGCGCGAACTGCTCCATGGTGGGATAGCCCGTAGACCTCTGCAGAAGGAAGCGCTGCCTGTCCGGACTGGCCGAGTTGCCCGAGACGCTCACGTTGAGAGCGCGCGGTGCGAGTACGTGTTTCGCAATTTCCGGCGGCGGTGCACCGAAAGTCTCGCGCGTGATGGCCGAGTCGCGTCCATCGGATACAGGGCGCGAGCGCTCGACGCGCGGCGCGTTTTCCGTGGAAACGATCTGTGCGCCGGCGCCCATTGGCGCGGCCAGGGCGGCAGTCAGCAGGAGTGCGATTGCCGAACGGGAGAGGGTTTGTGGTGGCATAGAAGGAAGATGGAGCCGGGACCCCGAACTGGCGAGGCGTGGGGGCAAGCGAGTTCAGCGACGCCCTGCATGAAGCTCGTGTTAGCCGCGGGTTACGAATTGCTTAAGAGACGGCCGGCGGTCTGGCCAGCGTCAGAAGCAGGCGGTACGGTAGGCGCGCGGCACGCGGGGACCCTCACCAGCGAAGCTGCCGAGTCCCGTGAATGTCCTGCAAAAGGCAGCTGGTTTCTACCCCAGCCCTCACCGATCATGAATCGAAAGATCGCCGGTCCGATTGCGCTCCTGGCCCTCGCAGTCACGCTTGCCTGCTCGGGGGCGGATGTCGCCGGCAGCGAGCCCCACGCGCGGCTCGTTCTCACCGACAGCATCGTGCTGGAACAGGGCGACTCGAACTTCCTGGCGCGGCCGAGCGCGATCCTGGCCGATGCGGAGGGCTACTGGGTGGCCGACATGAATCTCGGGAACCTCCGGCGCTACGATCGTGAGGGAGGTTACGAGCGCACCATGGGCAGGAAGGGTAGCGGGCCAGGCGAGTTCGGGTCGCCGTTCCGGCTGGCGTCTGCCGGAACCGATAGGCTCATGGTACTCGACATGGGAGACTTCTCCGCTGTTGGCGTGGACACACGCGATGGCACACACGCATTTCGCCACTCACTCGGTGGCATGTTCTTCGGAACCAGCATGCACGTAAGTGGAGATTCACTCCTGTTGGGCGGCCTGCGGATGGGCAGTATGGGAGAGGCGGGATTCAGCTCTGCGGACGCCGGGTTGTGGCTCGATGTCTCCAGTGGCGTGGTAACGAGCGCTGCGCAGGCACCGGAGGGAACGGCGAACATGATGCCGTCCTTCGAGTTTGCGTCCATCGTGAAGCTGAACGACGGCGTACTGGCCCTGTGGCCTGCGTTGAACTACGCCAGGCTCCATCGGTGGGACGGCACCGAAGCGGACCTGATAATTCCGGCGCACACGCGCCCCTTACCGCCGGGCGATCTCCAGGAACAGCTCATGTCTCGCAAGCTGACTGCACCGGAGGCGTGGACGATGCTTACCATTCCGTGGGCAACCGGGTCACTGTCCAATGGTGACGCGGCACTGGTCAATCTGGCGTTCACGCTTAGGCCCGAGGAAGGGTTGAGCGCGACTGGCGCGTTCGTCTCCGTGCTTCGCGCTGGAGCAGATTCCGCGTGCGTGGACGCGCCACTGCAATTACTGTCAGAAGAGATGCCAGTAGTCGCATTCCACGGCGATACGCTGCTGACGCTGGACCAGGTGGTTCAGGGCGAGGACGCGCTCGTCATGGTGCGCAGGTTCGCGATAGACACGGACGCATGCGAGTGGCTGCCGATGGTGAAGAACTGATGATGCGAAGCGGACGCCGGCAAGTGAGCGCCGACGTCGCCGTAATCGGCCTCGGTGCCATGGGGAGCGCAGCTGCGTACCACCTCGCCTCACGCGGGCTGAAGGTCGTCGGCCTGGACAGGCACGCGCCACCCCACACGCTGGGCTCCACTCATGGCCGGTCGCGAATCATCCGCGAGGCCATTTTCGAGCATCCCCGTTACGTGCCGTTCGTGAGGCGCGCGTACGAGTTGTGGTTCGAGCTCGAGAAGGAGTCGGGTGAACAGCTGTTCCACCGCACCGGCGGGCTCATGATCGGGCAACCAGATGGCGTTCTCGTGCAGGGCGCACGTGCGAGCGCCGAGGCCCACGGTGTTCCCTACGAGATGTTGAGTTCGGTCGAGGTGCGGCGGCGGTTCCCTGCGTACGCGCCGCCTGACGATTCGGTGGCGTTCCTGGAACCCAACGCGGGACTCCTGCTCCCCGAGCGAATCGTGGAGCTCCACCTGCAATTCGCGCGTGCGCACGGCGCAGTATTGCTCATGTCCACTCCCGCGACATCCATAAAGCCGGACGGCGAAGGCGTACGCGTGGAAACGGACAGCGCCACCATTCTCGCGTCGCACGCGATCGTCACCGCCGGCGCCTGGATTCCCGGACTGCTGCCTGACCTGGCACTCCCGCTCACCCTGGAGCGCCAGATGCTGCACTGGTTCCAACCAGCTTC
>DATGOL010000040.1:0-14027 GCA_035306065.1 Gemmatimonadales bacterium
ACAGCTGCAGCCTGGTTCGGGTAGCCGGCGCCACCACGCGCAGCCTGCGATCGAGCCCGGAGCTCCCGAGAACTCCACCCACGAAGCCGAGCAGCTCGTCTTCGTCGTACGCGGCCATGACCATGTAAAAGGCGGAGGTGCTGTCCTGCCCGAAGCGCCGGGTGGCGCCCAGCACTACTGCCCGGGATTGCGCCGCCGCGCGAACGATCTCGGCCACCATCGGGGACGTCGTAGTGTCAATCCGATTGCCCACGCGCATCTGCGTGCCGCCGCCAGGCTCATAGCGCGCTTCCCGCAGTACGCGCCCGGAGGTGTCCACGAAGAAGAGCCTCTGGAACCCGCCCTCTCCCACCGGAAGGGTGGACAGCGCCACGTCTATCTCCGCGGACGACGGCAGGTCACCCATGAAGATCGTCTGCAGCCCGCGCAGGGCGCCCACGTGGATGGTGAGGAACGAGCTCACGGAGAGTGACGCGCGCTCAACATCCATTTCACGTTCGGCCGTACGGCGACGCTCCACGACTCTTTGCGCAATTACCACGGACACCAGTGCCACCAGCACGATTGCCACGTAGACAAAGGCGGTGGGTGTCATGCGCGGGCGCAGCGAACTCACGCCGAACGGCGTTGCCGATGCGGCAGGAGTACTGAACGGCGACAGGGACATCGAGGTACCCGAGTATGGCGGGTGCTGAAGGAAATCCTACCGCAAGAACTACTGTCATCCTCCACAGGCAGCAGAGTGGCTGGTGTGGGGTCTGTTTTCCAGCAGGATCATCGCTACTATCACGCGCGACCTCGAAACTATCGCTAAGTGCTGGCCGCGGCGGGCTTCCCCGCGCGGTCGCGCGCTCAAGCCAACATTCTACGTCACTTCTCATGCCCCCGCATCAAGAGCTTGCTGCACTTCTCGCACAACGATCGGCCCGACGAGGCGATTTCGTGCTCGCATCCGGACGCCGTTCCAATCTTTACGTGGATGCGCGGCTCACCACCATGAGCCCCGATGGACTCGTGCTGACAGGCAGGCTTGGACTCGATGCCATCCGCGAAGCAGGCTGGCAGGTAGACGCAGTTGGAGGAATGACTCTTGGCGCAGACCCGATTTCGTACGCGATTGCGTTCACGAGCCAGCTGGATGGAAGCCCGCTCCGCGCGTTCACGGTGCGCAAGGCAGCGAAGCAGCACGGAACGGGAAAGCGAGTGGAAGGCCCGTTCGAATCGGGCGACCGGGTAGTGGTGGTGGAAGACGTGATCACCACGGGCGGTTCCGCGCGCGACGCGATCCTGGCTATTCGTGAGGCCGGCGGTGTGCCGGTGGGAGTACTGGCGGTTGTGGACCGGCAGGAGGGAGGCCGGGAGGTACTGGAGGCGGAAGGGCTGCCTGTGGTGAGCCTGACGACGGCCGCGGAGATTCTGGAGTTGTTGTAGAAGGGCAGTACTGAGTACTCAGTAGCGAGTACTCAGTACTGCCCTTCTTATGCCATCTCGAGGACTACCGCGTCAGGCTCGCGGCGCACACGGCCACCGGCTCGTGCGGCAACGGCAGCCGCATCCGCACAGTCCGCAAGCGGAATCTGCCCGCTCGGCAACTGCTCGAAGGCCTCTGCCGCAAGGGCAGGAATGCCCGTGAGTGTAAGGCGAACGCGCGGTGCACGCGATCCAGGCTCGTGCGCCAGCGCCTCGCCGGACAGGTAAAGTGTTCCACCTGACGGCGCCACTCGCACCGCCGCTGCTACCACCGCGCGCAGCGCGAGCGCAAGCATGGTGGAGTCTGCACTGACGACGGGAAGGTCATCCGCGATCTCCAGCCTCACGCCGTGCACGTCCAGCTCCGCGCGCAGCGAACGCCTGACGGACAACGCCACCGAGCCGAGGAACACCGGACCGTCTATCCGATCCGGCGCAATGGCCATCCCGTCGCTCAACTCCCGCGTAACGAGGTCGCCGAGCGTGGTGGTGTTCCGGTACAGCATGCCGGCATAACGCGGATCGTTGCGCGCCTCGGCCGGCATGGCCTCGTCCTGCATGAGCGACGCAACGTTCTGGATCGTGGCGATCGGGTTGCGCAGGTCATGCCGGAGAGACCGGAGTCTCGACCTGGCCGCCGTTGCACCTTCCTGGGCATGACCCGCGGTGGCCGCTATGGCCGCCTGGGACACCACCTCGTGAAGGCGCCTGGACACCTGGAAGGCCTCGCCGAGCGATGCGGCGTGCTCGGCACCGGCAGCGGACATTGCGAGCGCTAGCTGCCCTGCCGCCTTCTCGCATTCGTGCAAGAGAACGGCGAGCAGCAGGTCGAAGTCCTGCGGTACTTCCAGCAGCGGGCGTCCGGCGGCCTGCATGGACACACCGTATTCCCAGGCGGCGAGCGTGAGCACGTCCCAGCCGCCGCCCAGCGGGCGAGGTTCCCCGCTCCCAACGGCGGCGCTGGCGGCCAGCGACTGCGCTATGCCTTCCACCACCCTTCCCGCCCGCTCCAGGGCGAGCGCCTGCGGCTCCACCGAGAGGTCGCTCTCCAGGGTGGTGACCCGGGAGGGCAACATCGCGTTCAGCCTATCCAGCCAGTGGATGGCTATCGCCTGGGCCTCCGCAAGGAGGGTATCTGCCAGTGGAAGGGCAAGCCTCGCCGGCCGGGTGCGCTGCGCAGTCATGTGCGAAAGTTGGAGTGCTGCACGACACTCGCACCGGCCGCGCCATTCTGCAAGAGGGTAGATGAGTGGAAAGCCGGCGATTGTAATCACCGTCACCCGCTCCAGCCCGCTATCGGGGCATTCGGAGCGGAGAGAAGGTGCGAAGGGTGTCGCGATGAGGGAGAATGAGCTCGTCGCGGAAGCGATTCAGCATGCCGGTGCCGTCGTACCGCTCGCGGAATCCGCTGGCGGTGAGGCCGAGGAGAGTGCGAACGTGCCTGCCGAAACTCTGGGGTGAGGAGTACTCGAGTGCGTTCGCGACGGCGGCAATGGACAATCCGGGGTTCTCGAAGAGGCGAGCAGCCCTGGTGAGGCGTGCGAAGGCGAGATAGCGCTTCGGCGCCGGCAACCTCGCGCGAAAAAACCGGCTCATGAAAGTACTCGGCAGGATTTCGAACTCCGAGGCAATGGAACGCACCGTTGCGATGCGTGGTGTTCCGCGGAAGATCAGCTCGAAGAAGCGCACACAGTCGTCGCACACACCGGGAACGTCCAGTCGCAGCAGCTCGAGCGCCCGTCGCTCCAGCTCCTCGTTGCGTTCGAGCGCGAGAACTTCGCGGAGCTCGCGCCAGCCGGTTGGTGATCGAACGTCAATCAGCCGCCTCACGCCGCACGAACCAAGCGCCAGAACGCTCTGCGGAGTGCCGCCATCCAGTGCGGAGAGCAGCGCGACCGCGGGTATGCCGGGGAACTCGCGCACCACGCGAGCAACGCGTCCTGCATCACGCGGCCCGGCGCAGCTCACCGAAAGTATTACGGCTGCGGATCGCTGCTCGCGCAGGTCGCGGGCTATGTCGTCCCAGGATTCGCGATGCAGCGTTCGGTAAACGCCCTCGCCCGCTGCGTCCACCCGCATTCGCTCGTGTGGCATGAGAAAGGTGGATACCGCCGCGAGTGGCGCGGTGGTCGCAGCCGGAAACCTGAATTTCATGCGTACCTCCTGCGCGGTGCACGAAAGTGCGTCCGCGCGCGATCGGCGAAGCTCGTGAGGCAGTGTCGCCCGCCGCAACGACACGCTCCACACCACCATGCCGCAACCTCATGTCACGCGCATTGCAATGGGACGGCGATGCTATTGCGCGTCGTCACCTCGTGGTCATGCGTTTGCGTTCGCATGACTGCGAGTGCAATGCATTGCGATGCTCCGGCGTCAGAATGCTCGGCTGCACGAATGCAGCCGCGCCACGATCACGGGCGTCGAGAGGGCGAGCGGCCCCACCACGATGACGGGCGCCGAGAGGGCGAGTTGAGGGGGCGAGTGGTATATTTCAGGGACAGGGTTCCGGCCAGACGATCGCGTCATTCCTTCGGGAATGCCGAGGAAAGTCCGGGCTCCGTGGACAGGTTGCCAGGTAATGCCTGGGCGTACCGGCTTGCCGGTGCGACGGAAAGTGCCACAGAAAACACACCGCCGACGGCCGGCGCGAAAGCGACGGATCGGGTAAGGTTGAAATGGTGCGGTAAGAGCGCACCGCGCGCCCGGCAACGGGCGTGGCAGGGTAAACCCCAGCCGGAGCAAGGCCAAATAAGTGGCGAGGGGCCGTCCTCCCCGACAAAGACGCCACGGGTAGGCTGCTTGAGCGTACGGGTGACCGTACGCCTAGAGAAATGATCGTCCGGGCGGCTCGCCGCCCGACAGAACCCGGCTTATCGGCCGGAACCCCGCCGGGCCGCTCGAACCAACCAATGGTTCGGCGGCCCGGTGTCGTTGGGGCCAGCCCGAGTCATGCGCATCACGCACGCCGCCGCACCCGGATCCCGGATCCCGACCTGAGTATCCAGCGGGCGATTGGCCGAAAGCCGGTGTATCATGCTGCATGGCCGACATCTCCACACTTCGCCCGGCTCACAGCACAGCGGCTGCCGGGCAGCGCTTGCGTCGAAGCACCCCTGCAGCTGTCGCAGTCGCGGCCGCCTCCCTGCTCGCGGCCTGCGCGCCGGGTCCGCCCACGACCACCAGGCCCTCGCCGGAGCTCCCGCGCCCGACGCCGGAGCCCGTGACACCGATCGAGCTGCCTCCCGAGCGCGGCGTGAACTTCACGTTCGCTACCGGCAGCAACTCCTATACGGTACGGAGCGTTACCGAGGTTGCCGTTGGCGGGGACTCGGTGCCGCCGGGCGTGGATAGCGTGACCGTTACCGCATCGGTGCTGCTCGCCATCTCCTCGGGTGACAGCCTGCGCTCGGTGGCCGGTTCGGTGTTCGGGTCCACGGTGGAGACAGGCCAACTCATTCGCCAGCCCGGTCCGGTTCCGCGAGCGACGCCGCCCGCAAGCGTGCCGTTCGAGGGAGTGGTGGCGCCCGGCCGCTCGGAGTTGACCCTTGCCGGTGCGGACAGCCCCGCTCCCGCTGGCATCCCGGCTGACGCGACCCCAGCGGACACGGCGTTCGTGCTCCAGGCTGAGGCCTGTACCCAGGAAGCAGCGTTCGCTTCCACGTTGTTGAGCCTCGCTCGACAGACGCTGCCAACGGTTCCTCGCAACCTGACTATTGGCGCTACATGGCGCGATAGTGTCACGATGGTTACGTGTAGAGCATCGGTCGTCCTGATCACGACCACCCTGTACGACTACGAGCTCATGGAACTCACCAGCAACGGGGACATTCGCATAGCCCGCCTGAACCGGCGCTCCAGGCAGCAGATTGCCGGCTCAGGTGAACAGTCCGGGCTGCCCGTTCGCGTGCTGGGCCAGGGCTCCGGTGAGAATGACATCCTGCTGGACCTGAACAACGGACGCCTCCTGAGCAGCACCGGAAGGTCCACCGTGACACTGCAGCACACCGCAGGGAACCGCACCGCCACCGTGGAGCAGCGCACCACGCTGGAGGTTCAGCTCGCAGAGCCAACGACACGCTTCATCACGCCACCATAGCAACACATAACGTCATATGGCGTCACATAGCGGGAAGCACCGCAACCCGCCGTCAAAGGTCCTCGAACCGCCCACGTAACTCAACACCCATGCCCGCCACCACTCCTCCCGCAACCAGCACCGCAACCGCACCCGTCCTCCTCACGAGCACCGCCAGCGGCGTTTGCACCATCACGCTCAACAGGCCGGATCGCCTGAACGCGGTGAACTCCGACTTGGCTGTCGCCCTTCCTGCAGCCCTGCGGGAGGCGGCCGGGGATGACACCGTTCGCGTGGTTGTGATTACGGGGGCGGGGCGAGGATTCTGTGCCGGCCTGGACCTGAAAGAGCCGGCGGGTATACCGGCCACTTCGGTTGCCGAACGCCTGGATCCCAACATGTGGGTGGGGAGATGGGCGCGGGCCGTAACCGAATGCGACAAGCCGGTTATCGCCGCGGTGAACGGAGTGGCCGCCGGGGCCGGGCTCGCGCTCGCTCTTGCCTGCGACATCCGCCTGCTCGCGGCATCCGCCCGCCTCGCCCCCGGCTACATGCGAATCGGCCTTTCCCCGGACGCCGGAATGAGCTGGTTCCTCCCCCGCCTTGCAGGCATGGGCCGAGCGATGGAGCTCCTGCTGACTGCGCGCGAACTGGATGCTGCCGAGGCGCAGGCAATGGGGCTTGCCTCGATGGTGGTTCCGGACGAAAGCCTGGTGGAGCAGGTGTCTGAGCTGGCCGCGCGGCTGGCGGCGTCATCTCCGATTGCGCTCGCGCTCACCAAGCGTGCGGTGATTCAGGGTATGAGCGCAACGCTCGAGCAGCAGCTCGCGCGGGAGGTGGAGTTCGTGCGAGTGTGCGCGGCGAGCGAGGAGTTCGCGGAGGGGCTGCGGAACTTCCTGGAGAGCCGCTAGCCGCTGCGGCCAGCCGCCTCCGGGCGCCGGCACGGATCGAGACGAAAACGGCCCAGCCAGTCTCGAGCCCGCCTCAGGGCAGCTGGTCCCAGCCCCTCACGTCCTCCGGCAAGCCCTTCAACAAGGCACCCAGATCCGCGGCACGCTCCAGCGGAGTGACGAATGTCAGGCCTCGCATGGCCACCACCAGCATCCCGCTGCACCCGTACACCACCACCGGACCGTTTTCGGTGTGCACTACGTTCGCCTCGGCATCCACGAAGTGGGCGACACCAACTGCGCCATTGCCGCTGTCGTCGAGTGCACGGCACCGGCGCAGCGAGGCCCAGGTGCCCACGTCATCCCAACCCATCTCGCACGGCAGAACGGCCACCCGCCAGCTACGCTCCAGCAGACCGCGCTCCACCGATACCGACTGTATCAGGCCGGCGAAACGGTCGGTCTGCCCGTTGCGCAGGGCTTCGAGTCCCGGGTGCAGCTCCCGGGCGTGCTCCGCGATCTCGTCCTGAACCAGGCGCACCCGCGCGGCGATGATCCCCGTGTGCCAGAGAGCGCCCTCACCTATGAGAGCCTCGGCCAGCAGTTCTGCGGGCTTCTCCACGAAGCGCGCCACCCGGCACGCGCCACCCTCGCTAAGCCCCTGCGACTCGTCGATCGGGTCTCCGGCCAGCGCGTAACCGAAGCCGGTTTCCGGGCGGGTTGGCCGTGCGCCGAGTGTGAGAAGTACGTCTTCCCTGGCAATGATCCCCGAAGCGCGGCGCAGCGCACGCCGGAACTCCTCCGGAAACGAGATTGCGAGATCGGCGTGCATCACCACGAACGCGGTCTCCGGGCCGGCACGACGCTCCAGCTCCTGCGTTGCGAGTGCGAGCGCGGCCGCCGTGCCGAGCGGGCGCGGCTCCACGAGCAGGTTCTTGCGCGGGAGTGACGGTATGGCCGCGTGCAGAGCATCGGCTATGTCATGGCTGGTCACCACCAGCACGCGTTCCGCAGGTATGAGCGGCTGCAGCCTCACGACGGCGTCCGCAATGAGCGGACGTTCATTCACGAGCGGAAGCACCTGCTTGGGCCGCGCGGGGCTGGAGAGCGGCCAGAAGCGAGAGCCGATACCGCCCGCGAGAATCACCGCCCAGAGGGTGGCGTCCGTTTCGGGAAGCTCCTCGGCTACCGGTCGCTCCTCGGTAAGGGTGCCAACGTCCCCGACTTCCTGGCTGGATGTATCAGCCGAAGGCCCGGGCGGTGCGTCCGGCTTGCCCGGAAGCGGCGCGTCGGGTGTGAGCGCCTCGGATTCCGAGCGTGGACGGGTGGTTTGGTCCGACATGAAAGCGGAAGGTAAAGCGCCAGCGCGAAACGGGGGAGGATGGACGCAGCGACTCGCAACGCCATGGAACGCGCAGCGTGCTTTTCAGCACCCGCAGGTGGACCTTCGCTGCTACCCCAACCAACATTCAACCGGGCCGCGCGCAAGGCGGCGCAAGTGCGCGCGTGCCTCAGAACAACGCATCTTCATGTCGGAGCAGCCATCAGGCGCGCATCCCGCAGCTTCCCTGGCTCTAACAGAACAGCCACGTCACGGAGAACACGTCAATGTCCCTGGCAGTCGTCATCACTGGAGCCTCCAGCGGCATTGGACGCGAGCTCACGCTGCAGTTCGCGGCCCTGGGCACCCGCATAGTGGCGGCCTCACGAAACGCGGATGCACTCCAAGGGGTTGCCGAACTCGCGCGTGAACGCGGCGCTCTCGAAGTGGAAGTCGTACCCACGGACGTAACACAGCCCGAGCAGTGCCAGGCACTGATAGCGCATGCCGTGCAGGCCTTCGGCCGCCTGGACATACTCGTGAACAACGCAGGTGTTTCGCAGTGGGCACGCCTGGACGAATTGACGGACGTTACCGTGATGGAAAGACTGATGCGCGTGAACTACCTTGGTGCCGCATGGTGCACACACGCGGCACTTCCGCATCTCGCTGCCTCACGAGGGCGGATCGTCGCTGTCTCGAGCCTGGCGGGACTTACCGGCGTACCCACACACTCGGCATATGCCGCAAGCAAGCACGCGATGCGCGGGTTCTTCGACTCGGTGCGTGTGGAGATGGCACCGAAGGGAGTGTCAGTGACAGTTGCCTATCCGGGTTTCGTAACCACAGCGATCCGCGAGAACAGCCTCGGGCCCGACGGCACACCACTCGGCCGCGGCCCGCTGCGAGAAGGCGGCGTGATGACAGTCGAGGAATGCTCGCGGCTCATAGTGCGCGCAACCATGAAGCGGGAGCGTGAAGTCGTGATGACGCTACGTGGCAAGGTGGGGCGCTGGCTGAAACTCATTGCACCGGGACTGATCGATCGCGTTGCGACGGAGACCATTCGTCGAGGTCGCTGACGCAGGCCCGAGTTCCGGGCGGCCCGAAGCATGCCTGCAAAGGATGAGCGTACGGAATATCGCAGGCTGTTACAGTCCGTGAGTGGACCTGAACGTCTACCGGCCATCAACTGGAGATGAACATCGTGTCATCAGCAACATCATCCGGCTCACAAACCAATGGCAACAATGCTGACAGTTCGCGACGTGCGCCAGAGCAGGTGGCGCTCGTGAGTGCCACCTCAGCGGCTGCGCCACACGAGACGGCCCCGTCGAACGTCATGACACCGTTTGAAGCAGTCAATTTCCAGTTCGATCGTGCAGCACGACAGCTGGGTCTGTCCGAGCCGCTGCAGATATCGCTGAAGACACCCTTCCGCGAGGTGATGGTGGAGATCCCGCTGTTCTGCAGGGACGGCGGAATGCGCACCTATCACGGATACCGCATACAGCACGACAACTCGCGCGGGCCAATGAAAGGCGGCCTTCGCTATCACCCCCATGTGGACCTGGAGGAAACGAGATCGCTCGCGTCCCTCATGACATGGAAGTGTGCGGTAGTGGACCTTCCGTACGGCGGCGCAAAGGGCGGTATCAACTGTGATCCGGCAGACCTGACCCCGCGTGAGCTCGAGAGCATAACGCGTACATTCATTGGCCGCATTCACATGGTCATCGGCGACAACGAGGACATTCCCGCGCCTGACGTCAACACCAACGCGCAGGTGATGGCGTGGATCGTTGACGAGTACGCCAAGTATCGGGGCTTCACACCGGGGGTCGTGACGGGAAAGCCCATATCACTTGGCGGTGCGATCGGCAGATTGGACGCCACCGGAAAGGGCGTTGCCATCGTTGCCGAACGTGCGGTAGCCGACCTCGGTATGTCACTGGAGGGGGCTCGTGTGGCGGTGCAGGGCTTCGGCAATGTGGGCAGCTGGACCGCGCACCACCTGTCCCTGCTCGGTGCACGCATCGTGGCCGTGAGCGACGTTAACGGAGGCATTGCCAGGGGCGATGGCTTCGATGTAAGCCGTCTTCGCGAAATGGCATCGCGCGAAGGCACCGTTGTCGGCTACGATGGAGCAGAATCCATCTCGAATGAAGACCTGCTGTCCATGGATGTTGATATCCTCGTACCGGCTGCACTCGGCGGAGTTCTCAACGGGTCGAATGCTGCCGACGTGCGGGCCAGGGTGATTGTGGAGGGTGCCAACGGACCTGTGACGCCGATGGCCGACCAGGTGTTCGAGGAGCGCGGTATTTCCGTGGTGCCGGACATCCTTGCCAATGCTGGCGGTGTGACTGTCAGCTACTTCGAGTGGGCGCAGAACACGCAGCGAGTGCGCTGGACTGCGGAAGAGGTAGGACGCCGCCTGACGGATACGCTGCAGACCGCGTACAAGGACGTTCACACCATCGCAACGGAGAACCGGGTACCGCTGCGTACAGCGGCATTCATGCTCGGTGTACGCAGGGTAGCGGAAGCCGCTGCGCTACGTGGTAACGTCATCGCCCACGGGTGAGACGCCAGCCAGTTCCAGCGCACCTGCCTCACGCGCCATAGCGAGGCCTGGTATCGCGAGCAGTATCAGCGAGTACGCGGCGAATGCGATCACCGGGCGCTGCTCCACGCCCGGCAGGAATGCGTAGAGCTGCAATGCCGTCCAGGCTGCAACGGCAACACGGAACGTCGGATTGCGAACTGCATTGAGTGTCCACGCAGAGGCAAGCAGCAACCCTGCAATCACCAGCGTGTCAAGCTGGCGTCGTCGTGTGGCGTTCCCCTCGAGGAACACCTCGGTAAAGTGATGTGCCGCGCCGTGATCGGCTGAGAGAACAAGATGGGCAACTCCAAGCAGACCCAGTGCTTGCGCAACTGAAATCATGCCGGCTCTGCGCTGTTCACGACTAACGCCAAAAAGCAGCAGCGCGCTGATGAACGATGCTGCAGATGGAAACCAGTTCGCAGTAATTCCTCGCCCGTCCGAACCGTCCGTCGTGTTCATGATGGTCGGCAGGAACGTGACTGATGCGATCATACCTGCGCCCAGCAGGACGATAACCAGCAATGACAACGGTACGCTCAGCTTCACCTGAACCGCTCGGGAACCGCCATTCGGCGCAACTGTCTCCGTTATTGAAACGAGGGCTGCCGCCAGGAAACTCAAGCCTCCGAACAATTCGGTTCCTTCCTCCAGCAGTTCCATCCAGATCGGCCTCGTGGGAGTGCCAGCCTCCCAGAAGAGCAGCACTTCCACGTGCTCCTGCACTGGTACGAGAAGAAACAGGAGTACGCCCAACGCCATGAGACTGGCAGTAGCGGGACGGTGCCGGAGGTGCCGCCATGTGAAGGCGGCAAAAAACGCTGCCATCGCCAGGAGTGGCAGCGCGAGATATGCCGGCCAGCCTTCGACACCATCTATTGTTGGCAGGAAGCCCGAAGGGACTCGCTCGTGCAGTGAGCCCATTTCGTCCAAAGAGAGGAACGCGAACGCGGCCGCGCATACCAGCCAGCCATAGCTCGTGGCCAATCGGCTATGGCTGTGCTCCGATCGCTTTTCAACCGCGAAGTTGCCGACCATGGCAAGCGCGGTGGCAAGGAAGAGCATCCCCGAGTACCACACTGCAACATTGTTCTCGGAGAGAATGTTGATCATGGAGCCCAGCTCCGTTGCCTGCCAGGTACCCATGGCACGCAGTTGCCGTGCGGCGTAACCGCACAGAAGCACCAGCAGGTTGCAGGACGCAACGACGGCGACGATTCGCCGAACCCGGTTGCGGGAGAAGTGCAGATGCATGCGGGGCGGGCAAGTGTGATGTGAGCCTCGCGGGGATGGCTGCTGCATGCGTCGTAACGACGCTCAAGCAACTCTCGCCAGCGCGGGAGTGTATGAGTCCGTAGTACTGCACAGACCCGTGTAACTGCTTAACTGGTTCTGCCCTGCGGGCCGCGCTCCCGGGCGCTTCGAACCAGACAGTGCCACGCGTTGGGCAACCTGGTCCGTCGCACGCAGCCGAGCAACTATAATCGCTGCGGCATGAAGCCACTCACCATGCATCGGGAAACACGCATGCGAACGCAGTCACGAACAAGAACCGTTCCACTCGCCGGCGGTCAGCTGGCGCTAGCCGGCGGTGCCCTCCTGTCGTCCATGCTGCTCGCGAACACCGTTGGCGCGCAGGCAGCACAGTCCGGCAACGCGGATCTCGAGGCACGTGCGCGTGCCATTCACGATCGCGTGATCACGCTCGACACTCACGTTGACATCAACCCTGCCAATTTCAGGGCAGACGCCCCGAACTACACGCAGCGCCTGCCTCGTACACAGGTTGACCTGGTGAAGATGAAGGACGGCGGGCTGGACGCTGCATTCCTCATCGTCTACGTGGGGCAGACACCGGAACTGAATGAGGCAGGCTTCGCGCGTGCGCATGCGCAGGCCATGGAGAAGTTCGCCGCCATTCATCGTCTGGTGGACACGCTCGCACCTGATCGAGTTGGTCTCGCACGCACGGCCGCCGATGCTCGCAGGATTGCCGCGAGCGGACGCTCGGTCGTGTTCATCGGCGTTGAAAACGGCTTCCCGATCGGCGCAGACATAACGAACGTTCGCCGGTTCCACGACCTCGGCGCACGCTACATGTCGCTTGCGCATAACGGGCACAGCCAGCTTTCAGACTCCAACACCGGTGAGCGTGACGGAGTGTGGCTGCACAACGGCCTCAGTGCGCTGGGACGTGAGGTTGTGCGCGAGATGAATCGCGTTGGCATGATGATCGACGTGTCGCACCCGTCCAAGGCGTCCATGATGCAGACGCTGGAGATTTCCCGGGCCCCGGTTATCGGGTCGCACTCCAGTGCGCGGGCCATCTGCGGCCACAGCCGCAACATGGACGACGAACAGCTGCGCGCGCTCGCGAAGAATCGTGGCGTGGTTCAGGTGGTAGCGTTCAACTCGTATGTGCTGTGCGACGCCGAGAAGAACGCTGCTCGTGAGGATGCGATCGCGATGCTTCGCAAGGAATACGGCATTACCGCCACCTCGCGCAGGGAGATCACCGAGCAGATCGAGGCCCTGCCTGACGCTCGCCGCAATGCGTACCTCGCGGCCCAGGAAGACATCACGGCACGCCGCTATCCGGCCGACCCCGCCGCAACGGTATCGGACTTCGTGGACCACATTGACTACATCGTGAAGCTGATTGGCGTGGACTACGTGGGAATCAGCTCGGACTTCGATGGCGGCGGCGGTGTTGACGGCTGGCGTTCCGCAGAGGAAACGCTGAACGTCACGCGCGAGCTCGTGAGGCGCGGCTACTCGGAAGAGGACATCGGCAAGATCTGGAGCGGCAACCTGCTCCGCGTGCTGGAGGAAGTGGAAGCAGTCGCCCGCAGCATGCAGTAACAGCGCAGGATTCAGCTGTCAGCGGCCATGCTTCACCTGTCCGCTGGCAGCTGAGCACTCCTGTCCAACACCCGCGTCATGAATCGCTGACCTTCGGACACGCGCTCCACCTCGATCGCTATCGAGTCAACGGCGTGCTCGAGCCGCTCGAGTCGCTCAGCAGATTCCGTTAGAAGCCGGCTCTCCACCGGCGCAGGAAGTGGCTTGCGCAGAAGCCTTCGCGCCCACGCCAGTGTCAGCGGGAAAGCCACGAAGAGGATGAGCAGGATCATCAGCACGAATGCCTGCTCGCTATCGTCACCGTTGTTGATTCTCGGCGGCCTCGGCTGCGCTATCGCCGTTGACGCCGCAAGCTGACTCCCGGTGGTGGCAATCTCGCCCTCGATCTCCAGGATTCGCGCGTCCAGCAGCTCTATCCGTTGCACCACGCCCGGCTGAAGATTCTGCGGCAGCTCATTCAGCTCGCTCACGAGATCATCCCGGCGGTTGGTGGCCGAGATGAGCTGGTCCGACAGCTCCGAGCGACGAGCGCGAAGTACCTGTACCTCCTGGGACGTGCGCGGTATTCCCGGCGTAAGCGGAACACCATCCAGCTCAGCAACCGGAGTTCCGGCGTCTGAAGACGGCGGAACCTGTGCGGGCGGTGGCGCTTCAGATGTGACCGGCGCGGGCGGAGCCTGCTGCTGGGCGGCCTGCCAGATGGAAGTTGCGATTGACATGTGCTTTTTCGGACCTCGAGGGGACGTGTCTCCTTGAAATGACCCTACGACGAGGCGGTGCACAAGGTTGCAGCATCGGCGC
>DATGOL010000041.1:0-8123 GCA_035306065.1 Gemmatimonadales bacterium
CTCCCGGAACCAGGCGCCTATCGCGTCGCGACCGCTCACTGCCGGCCGGTCGGGTGGAAGCCAGACGGCGCGAACACGAGGAGTATGGCGCTGCAATAGGAGGCGCACACCAGGGCGCGGGCGCGGTGATGCCAGGACAAGTGTGCGGCTCGAGAGTGGGTGGGAGTCATCTGTCTTGTGATTACGCCGCCGACTGAATACTGACTACTGGATACCGCCGTGATGCAGCTCCGCCGCACCCCTAACCCATAACCCTTAACCCGTAACCCGTATCATCATCATCCCACCTCCCCCAATTCCCTCAACATCCCCGCATACCCCACACCCAGCTGCTCATTCCGCAGCCTCCGCGCCACCTCACGCGTAAGCCTCTCCGTGTGCGCACCGGGATTCCGATACTTCGACAGATTGAACAGCACGTGAGGCAGGACACCACTCACCCAGTGACCGTTACTCAGCACGTTGCTCAACGCCAGCAACAGCGCCTCATCGTTCTTCAGCACATACGAAACCTGCCCCACCGTGAACGGCCCGTCATCGATGAGATGCCGCGACGAACCATTCACGTTCACGTACCAGATGTCGTCCGGCAAACGGTCACGCACCGAGCTGAAGGCCTCGGCAAGATGCGTCTCGTACGCCTTGCATATGTTCACGATCACCGGCGAGAAGTCGAACGCGGGGTCGTTGCGGTGGTCGCGGTACACCTTCTCCGCGCTGGCAATGAACAGTCGCGCCGCCGGCACGAGTCGCTCCCACGTTCTTTCGCCAAGTACATCCATGCGCAGCGACGCCATTACCTCACCCACCCCCGAGAGCTCGGAATCCACCTCGGCCCAGAACTGACCGTCCGTCACTCGCTCGCGAGTGGTCGGGTCGAACCAGCGCACGCCGTCGGGACGCCGGACGATCAATGGCAGCTCGTGCATCCCGCCGTATATGGACACCGGCTTGTCGTGGTAGCGCGTGTTCCGAAGCTTTCGCAGCTCCTGCACCACCAGCAGGGTGTCGTCCTGCACCAGGCGCCTTACGTCGAACAGGCGGAACCAGCAGTCGCACTGCACGTCAGGCTGGTACATGGACGGCACATGCGCGGTTGTGTCATCGTCCTCCATGCGCACATCGTCCGCGGTGATCTCTCCTACATGTGCCACGTAGAGTGAGCGATAGTCGGTGAGATAGAGATGCACCTCCTCGGTCACCACATCGGGCTCGAGATCACCGGCCAGCTCCTCTTCGTCAAGGCTCAGGATCTCTTCCAGGTGCACCAGCGGCTGCATGCGGTTCGGCGACCGGATTTTCCCCCACCACACATACACGTCGTCCTCGCCAACCTCCCCCCGCCGATAGCGCGTCACCTGCTCGAGCAGGAGCTCGAGATGCGCTTCCATCGCGTCGTCCGCCGTGGCGGGGTTCCACACGGTTACGAGGTGCCTGGGGTGGGGACTCGGCATCTGCTTGAAAGGTGTTAGGTATCAGGTATCAGGTCTGCAATGCAACCTTCCGCTGGCGTCGTCCGACATCACTGTACATGCAACCAGGAGGCCCCTTTGCGGCCTCCCCCAACACCTGGCACCTAACATCTGACACCTGCTTTCAGCACCCCCTCCACCACCGCCTTCCTCAACTCCTCAGGCTCCAGCACCTCCGCATCGGGACCATACTGCAGAACATGCCGCACAGCCCACTGTTCGTCAGCCACAGGGTGTTCCAGGGTCAGTGAACCATCCGCATCCAGCTCGCACTTCTCGCGCTCCGCAATCCACCGCGCAATACGGCTCGAGTATCGCACCTTCATTACCGGCGCCCCGTTCGCACTGAACACACCGTGCTCGTTCATGGACTTCTCCATGTCGAACGACTTCGGCACGCGGTACACGTCATCCGTCGCTTCAACGCCCTCCACGCGATCCAGGCGGAAGTGCCTCACGTCATCGTTCATTTCACAGTGGGCCGCCAGGTACCACTGGCCGCTCGAATACACCAGGCCGTACGGTCGCACTCGCCTCTCCTGCGCCCCGTCCGAGCTTGCACTGGCGTAGCACATGTTCACCACCTTCCTTGCCTGCAAGGCTTTCCGAATCGTCGTCAGGTGCCGGGTGGCGCCACCTGACGACAGCTCCGCATGTTGCAACCCGTCATACTTCTCGTTGTCGGGCAGCGACGTTATCAGCTTTCGCAGACGCGCGAGTGCGGAGTCCACAACGTCACGCTCCTCGCGGGCGCCCGATGCACGGAGCATCGCAAGACCCAGCTCGAGTGCGCCGAGTTCTTCGCGCGTGAGGCGCATGGGACGCCGGAAGTGCTGGCTCACTACGGACACCTTGTTGCGTTCTATGAACACTCGTACACCCTCGACGAAACCACCGGGCAGGTCCAGCCGGTCCACCAGCGCGCGCAGCTGACGCACGAGTTCCGGCACGCTGACACCCGCCCGCTCTGCCACCTGGTGCAATTCGTGATCCCGGCCATCCGTGATGTCCGGAAGCAGTTGCAGCAGCTTGCGAAGGCCGGCCGAAGAGGTGCTCACGATTCTGCCTCCGCGTATACGGCGCGAGTCGCTGCCGCCAGGTCGCGAACAGCCTGCACCAGCTCCGGCGGCTCCAGTGGCATCGCTTCGCCCGCAAAGGAAAGAATCCAGCGGGCAAAGGTATCCTGGCGACGCACCCGGAATGTCCGGCAGTTCGGCCGTCCTTCAACGGGCTCGCCCAGCTCCGCACCCGCACGCGCCACGCCGCTGCCACCCGAGAACTCCACCACGGCATGAACACCGTCGCCATCACCGATCTCCCACGCCTGGCGTGAACGGGCATGCTCCCGGAGCGAGAAATCATCGGGCACCTGGTAGTCGGGCGACGCGTCCTTGCTGTCCAGGCGCTTCACCTGCTCTATCCGGCTCACCCGGAAGTTGCGCAGTGCCTCACGATCCGTGTCGTACGCTGCCAGGTACCAGTGCGCGTTCAGGAAGAACAGCCCGTACGGCTCCACCGTTCGCTGCTCCCGGCTGCCGCTGTTCATGCCCTGGTACCAGAACTTCACGCGCTTGCGCAGAAGCAGCGCGGCCGAAAGCGCATCCAGCTCGGCTGCACCTGCACGTTTTCCTCGCACGTGCAGGTGTTCCTCGCTCGCCGGCATGGCGCTGTCCACCGGGAGGTCGAACGCCAGCTTGCGCAGGGCGGAGTCAACCTCGCCCGTCAGTCCCGGATCGCCCATCGAACGAACGCGGTGCCCGGCCCTGGCAATCGCCACCAGTTCCTCCGGCTCGAACGCGAGTACCGGCAGCGCATGATACCCCGTCTTGTCCACCTTGCGCGGCTTGCTCCACTCCAGGGAGTTCATGAGCGTCAGGTACGGCAGGTAGAAGTCCTTCGTGCGAAGGCGATACGCTGAGTCCTCACTGCCCTCGCCGCCAACGGTCTCGACAGGCACGCCAAGCTCGCGCAAGTCCTTCTTGTCGCGCTCGAACAACCGCTTCAACGACGGACCGGCACTCTGCTGATAGTCCGGTACGTCATCAACGATCTGCTCGAACGTGCGCGGTGCATGATACGCCAGCAGTGCGGCAAGCAGGTCTATCTGGCGCTGGGATTTTCGGGACATGAGACGGTTAACGGTTGATTGGCACCAGGTACTTCTCCCTTCTGTCATTCCGCACGAGCCACTTCTCCAACACGATCATCCTCATTCTGCGAAACCCGCCCCCACCGCGCAAACCCTCCGCTTGCCATATCCGCAGCGCACACACTTCGCACCCGCTTCCGTCTCATACTCGCCACCGGCAATCGCGCGAACGGTACGCTCCGTCCATGCCTCACGCGTATCGGCACACCCGAACGTCCACCGCTTCACTTTGGGTCCGCTCAGGAATACCAGCACACATTCCGAAACCTCGCCCAGCCCGGCGCGCGAAAGTGCCAGGCCGTAAACCTCCAGCTGCGGGGTATAGTATTCCACGAGCTGCTCCAGCCTGCCACTGCGGCTGATGTCGTTGGACTTGTAGTCCAGCACGCTCCAGCTACCGTCATCGCCCTGCAGCGCGAGGTCGATCACTCCCTCCAGCATCACGCCGCCAATACGGAAGGCGAATGGGAGTTCGCGCTCCACACGTTTCGCCTTTCGAACCAGCTCACCCACCTCTCCGTCCAGCACCGGAGTGAGCATCGCTGCAATGCGCGAACGGTGCCGCTCAGGCTCGGCCTCCACCAGGCTCGCAATTTCCGCCGCGGTATCAGTCACGCTGAAGTTCGCGCGCTCCAGCAGTGCGTGCACTCGCGTACCCATCTCCACCGATGACATCTCCCTGCTCTCGCCACGCACGCGCGCCCGGTGCGCAGCATGCTCCGGGATCTCCAGCATGTGCGCGAATCGGTGAACCAGCGGGCAGCGCTGGTACGCAAGGATCTCGGTAACCTTGAGCGACAGCGGGGCCGCCAGTGCAGGTGGTTCCTCACGCGGCAGTTGCGCGTCAGGCACGACTTCCTGCCGCAAACCACCAGGTTCCTCCAGCAGCGTGTGACCACCCTGATACCGCGTTACCTGCTCCACCTCCTGCCTCACGTGGCGAACCACCGTGCGATACGAATCCACGTCATGGTTCCCCTCCGCACACAGCTCACCGCCGGTGTTCCTCAGCAGGAACGCCAGCGGGTTGTCATACTCGTCCTTCTCCTTCGGAAACAGCTTCGATTCCTCAAGCGAGGCAGACAGGATCAGCCGCTCGCGAGCACGCGTGAGCGCCACGTACAGCAGTCGTCGTTCCTCCGCCTCCGCGCGCCTGCCCATTTCCTCTTCCGCCGCACGCACCGACACGGGCTTTCGTTTGTCTTCGCTGCCCTCATCCACTGCTTCGAGCAGGAGCATACCATGACGGGCACTGAACCCATCGTTGCGCTTGCGCGGAGCCGCCTGAAGGTTGGGCAGGCACACTATCGGCCACTCGAGGCCCTTGGCCTGGTGGATCGTCGTAAGCACCACGACATCGTCCGCAGTGCCCACGAGTGGCGCAAGCGCCTCGTTCTGCATCAGCTTGCGCGTGCGCTCGAGCTCCGTCACCGCCTCGTGAGGTGTTGCCGAACCGAGGTTGCGCAGGCGACGCCTCAGCTTGCCCAGGTTGGCGAGCATCGCCGGCGCGTCTGAGTGTGCGGCAATCGCGGGCTCGTACTCGAACTCGCGCAGCGCTTCCTCCAGGGCCACGGACGCCGGCAGTCCACGCACCCTGCCGCGCAGCTCACGGATGCGCCGAGCGACGCTGCCGAGCGTGTCGTCTCGCCAGAGTGAGCTCCAGAGTGGTGGTGGAGTGCCGGATGCGCTGCGCGCGCGTCGCGTCAGGCGCCAGAGATCCGCATCGCTCGCGCCAACGAATGGCGATCGCAACACCGCCGCCAGCGCCAGGTCGTCTCGCGGCTGCGCGATCACGCGCAGCATCATCATTCCATCCAGCACTTCCGCGCGATCGTAGAAGCCCTGCCCGGCTGTGGTGACGTACGGAATGCCCCGGTCCGCAAGCGCACGCTCCACGTACGGCACCACGGCGCGAGTGCGGAAGAGCACGGCAACATGCCGGGGCTGCAGCGGCACCCATTCCACGGTGCGGCTGTCAGGATCGCGCACCAGCGGACGCTCCACCAGCAGGCGCGCAATCTCCTCGGCCACCGCAGCCGCCTCACGCTCGCGAACGGTGCCAAGAGGCGTCGCTTTCTCGTTCCCGTCTGCCGCCGGCTCGCTGTCCCTGATCGCCCAGAGTGCGGTTATGGCCGGTGCGTTCAGCGGAGTCTGTCCGTAATCCGCTCGCCCGCATATGTGCGTGAAGTGCTCAGGGAGGAGCTTCGGGCCAATGCCGTTCACGAAGGCAATGATCTCCGGACGGCTGCGGAAATTCTCGGGAAGCTCCAGTCGATCGCTTTCCGGAAGCGACAGGAGCGCCTGGTTGAACACGTCGGGGTTGGCACCGCGGAATTCGTAGATCGCCTGCTTGGGATCGCCAACCATGAACAGCGTGTTCCCGTTGTGGCGCAGCTGGTTCACGATGCAGAACTGCAGCGCATCGGTGTCCTGCGATTCGTCGAGCAGGATGTGCGCAAAGCGCTCCGCGTACTCCTGCCTCACGTGGGGGCTGTTTTGCAGCATGGCGGCCGTGCGACGCTGCAGGTCGTTGAAGTCGAGCGCATTCTGCGTGCGCTTGTACGATTCGTAGCGCTCGGTCATCTCCCGCGCCGCCAGGTAGATGTCGCGCTTGAGTGGATAGAGCTCCCGCTCCAGCCTCTCTTCGAGCTCCCAGTCCACGTTCGCATCCGCCGCCAGGCGCTTGATGGCGTCCAGGTGTATGCGCAGGCCCGCGCGATCGGACTCCACTACCTGCCCCGTGTAGCCCGTTTCCCTCCAGATGGACGCGTCGGTGGCACTCGTGGACCCCGCCTGAATGCATGTCTCGAGTGCATCCAGGTATCGCCGCGAGGTTTCGTAGTGCTTGCCCCTGCTCTTGAATTCGGCGCTATGCAGCATGGGTTGAAGCTCGATGATGTGCTGCATCATGCTGCGTTCCATGCGCTCCACGTGCTGCCTTCCACTTTGTAGAGCGATGCTGACCAGTTCGTTGGCGTCATGTGCAAGCACAGCCTCACGTGCCGTGCCTTCCGGGCCCTCGCGCATCAGTCTCGCAACTGTCTCCACAAGGCTGAACACCCGCCAGCGACCATTGAAGTCGCGGCCGAGCCTGTAGGCATGCGCAAGAAGTTCAGTGCGATCGTGAAGATCCTGAAGCAGCTGCTCCAGAAAGAGTGCCTGGTCGTACTCGGTGATCACGCTGAACGCCGGATCGAGCCGTGCATCGAACGGACGCTCGCGCAGAAGTCGCTCGGAGAAGCCGTGAATCGTAGAGATGTACGCAGCTTCCGTCCGGCGTCGCAGGTCGGTTTCGCCAGTGCGCTCGAAGATGCGAATGACGCGCGCCTTCATCTCCACCGCTGCCTTGCGAGTGAACGTTATCGCGAGCAGCGAATCGGGGCCGCGCGGATCGCTCCGGGCGATTCCCACGAAGCGGTCCACCAGCACGGAGGTCTTGCCTGCACCAGCGCCCGCAGTAACCGCCAGGTCCGTTTGCCAGTCGGTGATCGCGCGCGCGCGATGCGACGACACGTCAGGCTTCGTCACTCGCGCCTCCAACACCGAAAGTTCCGATCCGACATACCGGCCGCAGCTCGCAGTAGCCACAGTCTCCGTCGCGTGGCGCTATCTCGATGCGCCCTTCAGCCAGCGTTGCCACATGCTCGATGAGCACGCGGGTACGGTCCTGCATGTAGCCCCTGAACTCATCAGGATCCATGCGCTTCACCTTTTTGTCGCCGGGCAGCACGAAGTGGTCTGCCACATCGGCTCGAATCACTCCGTGGCGTTCGCCGCCATTGATGCCCAGGAAGTAGGCGCCCACCGGTTCCACTCCGAACAGTGGAAGCACCGCCCAGTAGATGGGCAGCTGGAAGTCCGCGAACTCCTGCATCTCCTTCATGTACGACCAGCCCTTCCCCGACTTGTAGTCCACCGCCACCGCCAGGCGCGCTCCGTTCCGTTCCAGTACGTCCACGCGATCCACGGTTCCGCGCAACACCGATGCGTCTATCCTGGCGCCGGATGGCAGCGGCAGGGTGAGCCCTTTCTGAATGGAATCCGGATCATCGCCTTCACGCACGTGACCGAAGCCGAGCTCGAACCAGCGGGGCGGCGCATGGCCATCGATCGCCATTCGTTCGCGCTCGATCGACACCAGGTCGTTCAGCTGCGCACGCCGGAGCTCCCAGTCAAAGCTCGTTACCGGATCGAGCTTTACTGACTCCTCCACGTTCTCCCACTCCGCCGCCAGCAGCTCGTCCACGATGCCTTCACGCCAGCCGGCACGCCCCGCCTCCGCGAGCACACGGTGAGACAGGCTACCTGCGTTCCTCGCGTCCAGTGCAGGCGCCTCCAGAGGCTTCAGCAGCAGACGCCGCACTCCGAAGTGCTCGAACTGGCAGTGTGCGAGCATTCGCGACTGGCTTGCAGACATCGCCCTCGCCAGCTCCGCTGCCTCGTTGAGCACGTCGCCCGGCAGCACGACCTTTCGTGAAGCGTTCAGGTGCCCGCTGAAGCGT
>DATGOL010000042.1:0-6590 GCA_035306065.1 Gemmatimonadales bacterium
ACGATCCCGATCTGGAGCAGGTCCTTGAACCCCATGTCGAGATAGCGGAACTGATCCAGCCAGCTCACAGTGCACCTGCCTGCATCACCGCCCAGGCCACATCGAGCGCCTGACGATTTTCCCGCACGTCGTGCACGCGAAATATCCGCGCGCCGTTCCACAGCGCGGCAACGTTTGCACCCACAGTTCCGAACACCCGCTCGGCGGGAATGGCCACTTCGTTCAACTCTCCGATGAATCGTTTACGTGACACGCCTACCATCAGCGGGCGTCCCAGCTCCAGCAGCAGCGGGAGCCCCGCCAGCACCTGCAGGCTGTGCTCACTTCGCTTGGAAAAGCCTACCCCCGGGTCCAGCACCATGCACTCGTCATGCACGCCTGCGGAGCGTGCGAGCTCCATGGCCGCCTGCAACTCCTGCCGCACAATGGCTACCACGTTTCCGTCATAGTCGGCATGCACGTACGTGGCCATGTCGCTCACTGCACCACGCGAATGCATCAGGATCACCCCTGCCCCTGCTGCTGCGCAAGTCTCGGCCATTCGGGAATCGAGTCGAAAGGCCGAAACGTCATTCACTATATCCGCCCCCGCATCCAGTGCGCGCCTTGCAACCTCCGACTTCACGGTATCCACGGAGATCACGATGTCAGGGAACTCCGCGCGCACCGCCCTGATAACGGGCACCACCCGCTGACTCTCCTCTTCGACATCAACCGGCACAGCCCCCTGGGGTCGCGTTGACTCGCCGCCCACGTCCAGCATGTCCGCGCCTTCCCGCAGCAACTGCCGGGCATGCACCAGCGCGCTCACCGGGTCCGTAAACCAGCCGCCATCGCTGAACGAGTCCGGCGTAACGTTAAGAATGCCTGCTATGAAGGGACGATCCAGGACGATAACGTTTCGCCTTGTCCTCCAGCGTGCTGCACCATCGCCTACGCCCGCGGGTCCTGTGGGGTTTCCGGATAGCGGAACATCAGAACGGGCTGCGCCCGCGCGCTCATCCGTAGTTACGGGTGAACGCGCGGGCGCGGCAGCCCGCTTACCGGGCGCGTTGTTCGGCGTCGGCGCGGAAGCGCCCTCGCTCACGCGGGTGCCACCTCCGGACCGCCAATCAGAGGCGGCGTACGCTTCGGCTCCGAAGTCGGTGCAGGCGTCTGTGACGGCGTGCGAGACTCAGGAGGAGTGGGACGCGGGGGAAGCGGCTCACCACGCATGAGGTACTGAACGTCCACACGCGTCAGCGTCTCGCGCTCCAGGAGCCCGCTTGCAACCGCGTGCAGCAGGTCTATGTACTCGGTGAGAACGGACTTCGCGCGGTCATACGCCTCCGTGATCACGCGCGACACTTCCTGGTCCACCAGCTGCGCGGTTTTCTCGGACACTTCCCGGCGCGATTGAATCTCGCGTCCGAGAAAGAGTTCCTGCTCGTTGTCTCCAACGAGCATCGGTCCGATCACGTCCGAAAGGCCCCACGACGTCACGTACCTGCGCGCGATTCCCGTTGCCTGCTGGATGTCGCTCGCGGCACCGGTAGTAACACGATCGCGTCCGAAAATGATCTCCTCGGCAACACGACCGCCATACGCCATAACGAGACGTGCCTCGAGCTGCTCTCGCGTTACCGAAACCCTGTCGTCTTCCGGCAGCGTGAAGGCCACTCCAAGCGCACGACCGCGTGGCACGATGGTCACCTTGTGAAGCGGATCGTTGCCCTTCACGACCATTGCGCACACAGCGTGGCCCGCCTCGTGGTAAGCCGTGAGGCGGCGCTCGTCTTCCTTCATCACGAGCGACTTGCGCTCGGCACCAAGCATCACCTTGTCCTTGGCTTCCTCGAGATCTGCCATCCAGATCTTGTCGTGACCGCGGCGCGCAGCAAGCAGCGCTCCTTCGTTCACCAGGTTGGCCAGATCCGCACCGGCCATTCCCGGAGTGCCACGTGCGAGCGAGGTGATGTGCACGTCTTCCGCGATCGGCTTGTTGCGCAGGTGCACACGCAGGATTCCTTCACGGCCACGCAGGTCTGGCGCATCAACCACGATCTGGCGATCGAAGCGGCCCGGACGCAGCAGCGCCGGGTCGAGCACGTCAGGCCTGTTCGTTGCCGCAATCAGGATTACGCCGTCGTTTGACTCGAAGCCGTCCATCTCAACGAGCAGCTGATTGAGTGTCTGCTCGCGCTCATCATGCCCGCCGCCAAGCCCTGCACCGCGGTGACGTCCGACTGCGTCAATCTCGTCAATGAAGATGATGCACGGCGCATTCGCCTTGCCCTGCTCGAACAGATCGCGCACACGGCTGGCACCGACGCCAACGAACATCTCCACGAAGTCCGAACCGGACATCGAGAAGAACGGTCGTCCGGCTTCTCCCGCCACCGCCTTCGCAAGCAGCGTCTTGCCGGTTCCCGGCGGACCCACGAGCAGTGCGCCCTTGGGCAGACGTCCACCCAGCTTGGTGAACTTCGCCGGATCCTTCAGGAACTCGATGATCTCCTGCAGCTCCACCTTCGCTTCGTCAGCACCCGCAACGTCTGCGAAGGTGATCTTGGGGGTGTCGCCGCTGAGCAGCTTCGCCTTTGACTTGCCGAACGAGAATGCCTTCGCGCCGCCAGCCTGCATCTGCCTGAAGAGGAAGATCCAGAAGCCGATGAGCAGCAGGTACGGCAGCATGGTGAACAGGTAGCCCGCAACCGACCCGCTCCTTTCCTTCGCGTCAATTGACACGCCGCGTGCCTTGAGCGCGTCTATCTCAGTGCGATCGTCTGCAATTGGGAGCGTAACGCTGAACCGGCGCACCGGCTGCTGCGCATTGTCCACCGCAATAGGCTCCTTGAACGCGCCGGTTATCACCTTCCCTTCTTCGATCACCACGGAGCTGATGTTGTTTCTTGCCAGCTCCTCGGTATACCGGGTATAGGAAATCTTCCTGCCCTCCTCCTGGCCGCGAGTCGTGTACTGATAGAACGCGAACGGAATGAGGAACAGGAGAATCCAGAAGGAGAGCGTCTTGCTGACGCGTCCCCAGTTAAAGCCCTTGTTCGGGGGCGGCGGTGTTGATGCCATTAATCGCTCTCGCTTACTTCAGGCTGCCTATGTACGGTAGGTGCCGAAAGTCTTCGGCATGATCCAGTCCGTAGCCTATTAGAAACTCGTGTGGAGCGTCGAATCCCACGAACTGCACGTTGAATGCGAGCTCGGACGCTATCCGCTTATGCAATAACGCACACACCTCGAGTGATCGCGGACGCCGCTCACCCAGCACTGTCAGCAGTCGCTGAAGGGTGCGGCCCGAGTCCACGATGTCCTCTACCAGAAGAATGTGCCTGTCCTGAAGTTTCGTTTCGGGATCGTATACCAGCCTTACAGACCCGCTGGAGACTGTGGCGTCACCGTAGCTCGACGCGATCAGGAAATCTACCTGAAGCGGCCTGGTGATGGCTCGAACCAGATCGCTGAGAAAGATGAAACTCCCCTTCAGCAGGCCGAGCACCAGTAGATCTCCGTCC
Source organism: Gemmatimonadales bacterium (assembly GCA_035306065.1). Lineage (GTDB taxonomy): Bacteria > Gemmatimonadota > Gemmatimonadetes > Gemmatimonadales > Gemmatimonadaceae > JBBQHX01. The sequence continues at coordinate 3,510 of DATGOL010000042.1, forward strand.
GGGTAGGCTGAGCTGATCTCGCTGCCAAGCTCCTGAACGCGACGTGCAATGGTCGCCTCGTCGAAGACGACGCGCTTCAGGGCGTGGCCGCCCAGTCTGGGATCGTCGCTAATTGCTGCGTTCACAGATGAATGCCCTTCCCGGCCCCCCGGGCTCCCCGCCTGCCGCGCTGCTGCGGCATAATCCTGGAATCCAGACAATCTCTTCTCCAGAGAGTACAACCGGCCACCCTTCCCGCTCGGGCGCCGGTATCCTCGCGTCTGCCATGAACCGTTTCACCCTGCGCGGCCCCGTTGCACCCGCCACCCGAATTCGGTCGCCAGGCAGCCACGCTCGAACCGTCAGCGGCTCGCTTTCCGGCAGAATTGCCCCCCACAACCCACGCTCGGCAGCTTCTGCAGCACTGCTGGCTCGCACGGTAAAGCGCCCGAGCGCACCCCGGGACCGCAATACCACTGGCTCCGTTGACCCCGGCAGCACTACACGGCGCACCACCCAGTCATCCCGAAGCCGCACCGCCTCCCAGCCTCCCGACAGCGGGATTCGGGAAATCTTCGCAATCTTTGTAAACCCGGCCAGGCGGAGGGTTCCCCGCCTGTCGAGCACCAGCCCCGCACGCGCCGCTATCGCAGGCCACAGCACCGCAAGCTCTTGCGGATCATACCCGTCAAGCACCCGGGAGGCAATGCGCACGCCTCCCCCCGGCTCCTCGGAAATACCAAGCTGATCCACCGCCATCTCCACGTCCACGCGCCACTCCGCCGCCCTGCGCGCCACACCCAGCAGTTCTTCGTCGAATCGCGGTCGCACCCGGAGCAATGCCGGCAGAAGCTCGAGCCGGATACGCACCCGCTGATGCCGCAGGTGTTCGTTGGACGGATCATTCACGAAGCGAACCCCGCCCGACTCCCCCAGCAGACGGACATCGCTCCTTCGCATGTGCCGCATGGGACGGACCACGGCGCTGCTCGCTTCGAGGGCAGCGAGTCCGCGTGCACCCGAACCTCGCAGGATGCGCTGCACAACCGTCTCGACCCGATCGTCGCGGGTGTGCGCCGTTACGATCGTTGCTCCAAGCCGAGTGGCGTGCTCGCGGAGAAAGTGCCACCGCTGCCGGCGCCAGCCTGCTTCATCGCTCGCAGGCTCGGGACTTCGACCTGTGACCACAGGAATTCCGTACTCGGCTGCAGTGCTCTTTACCAGGGCAACGGCCCGTTCGGCATGTTCGCCCGTACCGTGGTCGAATACGGCAACGGTCGAGCGGCTCGCGATTTCAGCGTGTGTGGCTGCCACCTGGAGCAGAAGCATGGAGTCGGCCCCGCCGGACACCGCAAGCAGCAGCGGTCCGCTTACCGCGCGGAGGTTGTCAGCCAGCTGCAGCAGTGCAGTGTCGAGCTGCTCCGCCGTGTCAGTGTTCATTTGCGCTGCAGGTGCACTTTACCCATTCGCTTGCATTTCGTATCTTGACCATTGACCCATACTCGAGGCTTCTGGCTTGGAATCGCAATCCGTTCTTGGTACGATTTGGGCTGGATTCGGCATGAGCGCCTACTACATAGCTCTGATCTGGATTCAGCTTCTTCTCGCCTGCTTTCTTGCGCCGCTGTTCATTATCCCCGGTACGTGGTTGCTGGATCGAATCTGGGGCGGGCGCGAGCAGAAGAAGGCAAGCGCCTGAGCGGCGCTTTCGCTTCCCATCGAATGTTACGGGGCCGGGGACCTTTGCGTCCACGGCCCCGTGCCTTGTCATGAAGTTGGCGTGCCGGACGACCATGCGGGAGCATAGCGCGCGCATTTCGTTTGCGCTGGGCCTGGTGCTCACAGCGGCAACCGCGATCGCCGCACCGGTCGAGCGGCTTGGCGCCCAGGCCGCGGTAAGACCGGAACTGGAGTGGCGAACCATCAGCACACGCCACTTCGACATCCACTTTCCCGCGCAGGCTGAGCGCTGGACACGCGAGATTGCCGAACGGCTGGATGCCGTTCGCGATTCGGTAGCCGGCGTTGTGGGGTACGCGCCCGACGTACGGGTAACCGTGATGGTGGAGGATCCCGCGAACTCGTCCAACGGGTTCGCAATCCCCTTTCTTCGCGGTCCCGTGATCATGCTCTGGCCTACCCCGGTTGCCGCCCCGCACGTACTGGCACACAACCGAGGGTGGGGTGACGTGCTCGCCGTGCACGAGTACGCGCACCTTGCGCACCTCACGCGGCCGTCACGCAACTCCACACAGCGTCTGCTCTGGAGCCTTCTGCCGGTGGAGCTAGGGCCGGTGACACGTCGTGCACCGCGCTGGGTATTCGAGGGCTATGCCACCTGGGTGGAAGGCTGGCTTACCGGCAGCGGGCGGCCTAACGGCGCCTGGCGGGCCTCGATTCTCCGCCAGCTGGCCATGGAAGGCCGCCTTCCCACCTACGCGCAGCTGAACGGATCGGAGCAGTTCCAGGGCGGAGCCATGGCATACCTTGCCGGATCCGCCTTCCTGGAGTGGCTGGATGCGCGGGAGCAGGAACGTCTCACGGCGCAGGGCGTGCCGCCTGGTGCTCGGGCCGCGGATATTGCTGCACCGGGGCAGTCGCTCGTGAGGCTCTGGAGACGCATGTCGGCTCGCGCGGATCGCAGCTTCAACGATGCGTTTGCCGGCACTTTCGGCGAAGCGCCCGCTGCCGCCCATGCACGCTTTTCCGCGGAGCTTACAGCGAGTGCGATTGCAATTCGCGATTCGCTGGCACGTTCCGGCAACGGAATCCCTGTGCAGCGCCTCACCTACGGCACGGGAGAGCCAGCGGTATCGCCAGACGGCACGAGGCTCGCACTCGTGAGGCGACGGCAGGATGGCCCGCCCATACTCCAGGTAATCCGGATCGACCCAGGGGCAGACACCGCCGCCGAACGCCGGCAGGATGAGGCTCGCGAACGACTCCTCGAGCGCGACCCGGAAGACGTGCCCGCCATACGCATCAATCCACTCCACCGTGAGCCGGTAGCATCGCTCGAAGCTGTAGAAGGGCGTGCGGCTGATCGGCCGCGATTCATGCCAGATGGCCGCTCGATCCTGTTCTCACGGCTCGAGCCGTACG
>DATGOL010000043.1:0-34169 GCA_035306065.1 Gemmatimonadales bacterium
CCGAACGCACGCGCTGGTGGCTGTACTCGGCTTACGGCGACCACGTGTGGGGTGTACAGGCTGACGAGCTCGGAGTGGAGCAACTGGTCCGCTGGCGGATCACGCCTGCGCTGAGCGACCAATCTGCGGCGGCTTCCGATATCGGGCGCTGAGGCGCATCGTCCCCCTTGCCGGATCGCTGCCGGCCGCCACCGGAACGCCTGAGGTCGGCCGGCGCCTTGCATCCGCGGGCACCACGAAGGAGACTGTGTAGTTCCCTGACCAACCATACATGATGACACGATCCGTTCTCGTTAAGCGCATGCGGATGTCCGCAGGTGCCCTCCTCCTTTCGTTCGCTCCGCTTGCGGCTCTAGAAGCCCAGGGCGACACCATTCGCTACGTGGCCGAGTTTCCCAACGCCGTGCACCATGAGGCGCGGATAACGGTGACGTTCCCGGCAGTGCAGGCGAACACGCCCCTCGTGGTGCGCATGAGCCGCAGTTCGCCCGGCCGCTACGCGCTGCACGAGTTCGCGAAGAACGTGTACGACGTATCTGCTGTTGATGGAGCCGGCCGTGTGCTCGAAATCGAGCGCCCCGATCCGCATTCATGGCGTTTGGTGGGACACGACGGTACCGTGCGCGTGTCCTACACGCTGTATGGCGACCGTGCGGACGGAACGTATGCGGCGATAGATCGCACGCACGCCCACCTCAACGCGCCTGCGGCGTTCATCTGGGCGGACGGGATGGAGAGTCGGCCCGTGTCGTTGCGCGTGGCTCCCATCGATTCCACATGGACGGTGGCAACCCAGCTCGCGCCCACGAACGATCGCTTCACGTTCACCGCACCGGACGTGCAGTACCTGCTCGACAGCCCGGTGATGGTGGCGCCGCACATGTGGCGAGATATGCAGGTGCCTGGCGAGAACGGTGAGCAGAGCATTCGCTTCGCGCTGCACCACACCGGCACTGCCGCGGAGTTCGACAGTTACTTCGAGTCGACGAAGGGTGTCGTTCGCGAGGCGACGGCAGTGTTCGGCGAACTGCCGCAGTTCGACTACGGCACCTACACCTTCATCGGTGCATATCTGCCGTGGGCGTACGGCGACGGCATGGAGCATCGCAACTCCACGGTTCTGAGCAGCTCATCGAGCCTGGCTAACAACGCATTCGGCCTGCTCGGCACCGTGTCACACGAGTTCATACACATCTGGAACGTTGAGCGCATGCGTCCCGCGGAGCTGGAGCCGTTCGACTTCACCCGCGAGAACATGACGGGAATGCTGTGGCTGGCGGAGGGATTCACCAGCTACTACGACCAGCTGCTAATTACCCGAGCGGGAATCGGGGATCGGTCGCGTTATGCGGCGCGGATCGGCGGACAGGTGAATAGCGTGGTGAACTCACCGGGCCGGAAGTTCCACTCGCCGGTGGAAATGAGCAGGCAGGCGCCGTTCGTGGACGCGGCTACATCCGTGGACGCGCAGAACCGCCAGAATACGTTCATCTCCTACTACACGTGGGGAGCTGCGATAGGCCTGGCGCTGGACCTGGAGCTCCGTGCGCTGGGTGAGTCCCGCGGCAACAAGGAGCTGTCGCTGGACAGTTACATGCGGGAGATGTGGAGCGTGCACGGAAAGTCGTTCGTGCCCTACACGATTGACGACGCCCGCAACGTACTCGGCAGGGTTGCAGGTGACACGGCGTTCGCGAACGGTTTCTTCCGCCGGTACATAACCGGTCGTGAGGCACCCGACTACGAGCGTCTGCTCGCGCGGGTGGGCATCACGGTGGAACCTGCATCGCCCGGTGAAGCGTGGATCGGTGCGCTGGTCCTGAGCCAGTCAGATGGAAAGCTGCTGTTCGGTGCAACGCCGCTCATGGGATCACCCCTGTACGAGGCGGGCGTAGACCGCAATGCGCATCTCGTATCCCTCGGCGAACGCATTCTCTCGAGCCGGGCCGACCTGGAAGCGGTGCTCGCGTCCCACAGCCCCGGCGAGGTGCTGGCACTGGTATACGAATCGCGCGGCCAGCGCGTGGAAACGACCATAACGCTGCGCGAAAACCCAACACTGCAGTCCCGGCTGTTCGAGGAGACCGGCCGTACGCCTGACGCGGCTACGCGGGAGCGACGGGAGAGATGGCTGGGAAGCAGAGCGGGATGACCGTGACCCGGCCATCCCGCCTGAAAATGTCCTGACCTACCGTTACCCGTCCCCCGTTACCCGTTACCCGTCGCGTCCCCCTCACCCCCTACCCGTGTTCTTCAGAACCATCCCCGCCCCCAACGCCGCAAAACCCGCAAGCGTGGCCACCGGATGCAGGCTCATAGCAGTGAACAGGCTGCGCTGCCTGGTGCGACCGTTGTAATCGCCGTACGCACGACCATCGCCGGCGCGCGGTGCGTGCAATGTGTCCTGGTGGCGCGGAGGCCGATCGGTACGCTGCTGCTCGAACATGGAGTGCTTGAACCGATCGCCCACCGACGGGGCAAGCGTCTCGAGCATCGTGAACATCTTCGCGCCTCCACCAACCTTCACGTTGCGCTCGGGATGCTCGGCGCAGTGGAGTATCGTGCGTGCCACGAGTTCCGGTGAGTACACGGGGGCTGGAACCGCCGGTTCAACCTCGAGATAGTTGCGAGCATGTACGGTGTAAGGCGTATCAATTGACGTCGGCTGGATGAGCGTCACGATCACCGGCGCATTGTCGTGCTCCAGTTCTATCCGGAGGCTGTCCGTGAAGCCCTTCACTGCCTGCTTGCTCGCTGCGTAGTGGCCCTGCAGCGGCAGCGCAGTGTCTGACAAGACGCTGCCCACGTTGATGAGCGTGCCGCCTCGCGACCGCAGATGCGGCAGGGCCGCGAGTGAGCCGTTTACCACACCCCAGTAGTTGGTGTCGAAGAGACGGCGTGCATCCTCGTGCGAGACGTTCTCGAGGTGGCCGTAGATCGTTACTCCGGCGTTGTTGAGCCAGGTGTCAAAACCGCCGTACTCCCTGATCGTGGATTCCGCTACCTGCACCAGGGCTTCGGGGTCCGCCACATCGGCCACCACATACGAGGCGTGTCCGCCTTCGCTGCTTATCGAAAGCACAGCACGGCGAAGGTCCTCCTCGTCTCGTGAGGTGAGCATTACGCGCGCTCCACGCTTTGCCGCCTTTCGCGCGGTGGCGAGGCCTATCCCGCTGGATGCGCCGGTGATGACAATGACCTGCTCTGCAAGTGGTTTCTGCCTGAATCGCATAGTTTGACTCCGCTGGTAGTGTTGGGATCTCCCGGCGCAACGGCCGTACCTCGACGCATGAGAGAGTGCGGAATCGCCATGCCACAAGTTGTCGCGAGCGCGAATCCTGATACTGTGTCACAGGTAGCTCAGGCTGCACATCCTGGTGCCATGTCCAGATCGTTTCGGTGCGGTACATGCCATGCCGCAACAGCACACGTCCTGATGGCCCTCCGTTGTTCACACCTGCAGAGTTCGCTGCCGCAACCAGTTATCGTGAACGCAGCGGCGAGGAATCCCTGGAGCACTGGCATGCTGGTTCCTAACACACCCACGTCTGCTGCCGCGGTCGCCAGGCATTATGCCGAGCTGGATGCCTTCTATCGTGAACTCTGGGGAGATCATCTTCACCACGGACTCTGGCTCAGCGGACACGAGTCCATTGAAGAGGCCACAAGTGCACTTGCCAGCCTGGCGATGGACGAGCTTCATGTTTCGCCCGGCTCATCGGTGGTGGATGTGGGTTGCGGCTACGGGGCCACGTCGCGCATGCTGGCAGCTCGCGGCGCGAACGTAACTGCCTTGAGTGTAACGCCTGAGCAGTTGGCGTATGCGCGCTCTGCGAGCAAAGGCGGCAACCCGTGTTACATGTTGTGCGACTGGCTGCAGAACCCCCTGCCTGACGGGGCCTTCGACGGAGTTCTCGCCATCGAGAGCACCGAGCACATGGTGGATCAGAGTCGGTGCATGCATGAGATGGCGCGTGTCCTGCGGCCCGGAGGACGCCTTGTGCTGTGTGCGTGGCTGAGCTGCGACGCACCGGCGAGCCTAACGAAATACCTGCTCCTGGAGCCCATCTGCCGCGAAGGCCGGCTGGCGTGGATGGGAACGGCAGCCGACTGCGTTGCACTGCTGCGCGACGCCGGCATGCTTGTGGAGCGCTTTGACGACCTCACGCCGCAGGTAGCTCGCACCTGGAGCATGGCAGTCAGGCGGCTTGCGCGCGCAATGCTCGCCGATCCGCGCTATCGGGAAGCGCTTCTCGACACGGCGCTGGACAGCCGCGTGTTCGCGCTCACGGTGCTGCGCATTCGCCTTGCGTACGCCGTGGGCGCGATGCGCTACGGAATGTTCGTGGCGCGAAAGGGGTGAGCGGAACTCCTATCGCCTGACGATCTTCCGCGCGCGCTCCAGTTCATCGTCGTTGATGGTATGGCCCATCCCGGGATACAGCACCATCTCCACCTCTGCGCCAAGCGCTCCCAGGGCGTTCGCCGTTTCCTGAACGCGCTCCTTCGGAATGTGCTGATCCACATCGCTGCAGCCCAGGAACACCGGCATGCCTTCCAGCGATCCGGGATAGGTGAAGTCGGTACCTGGCGGACCGATGAGCCCTCCGCTGAACCCCAGCACGCCGCCGAGCGGTCCGCGAAGGCCTGCCTGGCGAGCGGCGTACTCCGTTGCCAGGCAGGCCCCCTGCGAGAAACCGCCTACGATAATCCCTGACGTCGGGATGCCGGCGTCCAGTGCCTGACGAACCACAGCGTCAATCCGGCCAAGCGCCGACGACAGCCACGGCTCGTTGCGCTCGATAGGCGCCAGGAAGCGTTCAGGGTACCACACCGAGCCGGATGCCTGAGGCGCAAGCACCGCGACACCCGGCTCATACAGGGCGCGTCCGAGTCCGATCATGTCATCCGCACTGGCACCTCTGCCATGCGCAAGCACCAGTACCACACTTGCCTCCTCGAGAGGCGTACCACCCTGCAACACACCTTGCCCGGCGTGTACTCCCTGATCGGAAAACTCGTATGTGCCGCCGTTGATCATCAGACCGATACCTCTGCTCCAACCACGAGTGAAAGATCCAGCGTGAACCTCACCTCGTCGCTTACCAGCACACCGCCTGCTTCCAGCGCCTGGTTCCAGGTGAGTCCCCACTCCTTGCGGTCCAGCTTGCCCGAGGCGGTAACGCCGGTGCGGTCATTACCCCACGGATCCTTCACCACCGGGGTGGTTTCCACCGTGAAGCTCACCGGCTTCGTAACTCCCCGCAACGAGAGTTCACCCTTCACGCGATACTCGTGCTCGCTGACGGTCTCAACGTCGGACGCCTTGAAGAACATCGTGGGGTGGCTCTCCACGTCGAAGAAATCCGCGGAACGCAGGTGCGCGTCGCGCTGGTCAACGCCGGTGTCAATGCTCGCCACGTCAACAGTTGCTTCAATGCTCTCAACGCGGCCGTCTTCACCAACCTCAACATTGCCATCGAAAACCTTGAACTTTCCACGAACGGTGGAGATGCCAAGGTGCCTTACACGAAACTCGAGATTGCTGTGGGTGCCTTCGATAATCCAGCGCATGGCTCTACTCGGGGTGCGGGGTGTGGATCGTTGCGGACTCAGGAGAACGCCCTACAGACGAAGGCCATTGCTCCTTAGCACTAAACTAACGTTGCAACACCTAAATGCAACCCCACATCCTGAATCAACCGTTCTCGCCCCGTTCGAGCCCCTGGGCATGTATACCGAGCGCCTTGAGTTGCTCCCGCAGAGGCCCGAACTGCTCCCTGGGGAGCACGCTGAAAACCTGCCGGATTACCGCGGCGTGCTCGGGGAAGATCCGCCGCACCAGCTCCACTCCGCTGTCAGTGAGGGCCGCCAGCCTTGCGCGGCGGTCGACTGGGGAGTCCCTGCGTTCCACCAGCCCGCGCTGCTGCAGCCGGTCTACCACGTAGGTTGCGCCGCCGCTGGACACCAGTATGCGCTTCTGGATGTCGCCCACCAGCAGCGGCCCCTTGTGGTACAGAGCCTCGAGTGCACCGAACTCGGCCAGCGTGAGCCCGTGCGAGGCCGCGTGGGCCGCGGCTACCTCGTGAATGGATCGCGCAGTGCGCGCGAGCACCACCCACAGGGACAGCGCTTCCGCCTCGCGCTCGCCAACCGGCGGGGCAAGCTCTGCCGGCGGCGGCTCGATGGAGCCCATGGCACTGTCGTTCGTGTCCTGGCTCATCTCAGAATGCAGCGCCTACCGTCAGGCGCATGGTGGGCCACACCTTCAGGCCATTCCCCTGGTCACCCGAACGAGTCACGAAACGCTTGAAGCCGGCGCCGAGTCCAAGCGCGAAGCGTCTCTCGGCACCGAGTATCCACTGGTAGTCCAGGTTGCTTCCGATAGTGAGCCCCCACCCGGCCTTGCCGCCAGCTTCGATCTCGTCTTCGTCGGTGTTGCGGCTCAAGCCGGTTGTCAGCCCGAATGACACGCCCTCCAGAACGCGGTCCAGGTACAGGCGCCAGCGTCCGTCGAACGACGTGAATTCGGATCCGTCAAAATCAACGTGGCTGGCGGAGACGCCAACGCTCATCTGTCCGTCCACCGCGACTTCGTACTCGGCCGTGTAGAGACCGCCCGCAATGCCCAGCGGGTTGATGCCGATGATCTGGCGCGGCGACGGCCGACTGCCGCCCGTAGCTCTCTGGGCGAATGCGTCTGTCGGGGACATGGCCAGGGCAACTGTGAAAGCGGCTGCGAGTGCGGTCGCCACTCGCAGCACGCGCCGGGCGACTGCATTACCCGCCACCGGTGATGGGACGTTCGTTGCTCCTTCCCTTGCGGTGCGCGCCATGAAGACGCGGGACTGCATGACTTCCATGTTGCCTGTTTCAGCGTTGCGTGTAATCCGAAAACGGTGCCTCCGGCTCCGGCGCCGGCTCCGGCGCCGACCTGAGGAATATGCTACCCCCGAGGGCTGCGCGCGATTCGCGGCGCATCCGACAGATGCGGTCAGCGGCGGTTTGAAGGAACGTATCTTTCAGTTGCAGTTCTGACCTCCAAACCCGTGAATCATGTTGTCTGTAGCAACCCTTGCCGGCGGATGCTTCTGGTGCCTCGAAGCGGTGTACGCCGAGTTGCGTGGCGTGGAACGCGTGGAGTCCGGCTACATGGGCGGGCATGTACGCAACCCTGCCTATCGCGAAGTGTGTGAAGGGACCACCGGCCACGCCGAAGTGGTGCAGCTTCACTTTGACCCGTCCGTGATCAGCTATGCCGACCTGCTGAACGTGTTCTTCACGATCCACGACCCAACGCAGCTGAATCGTCAGGGCAATGACGTGGGCACGCAGTATCGGTCGGCGGTGTTCTACCACGACGAGGATCAGCGCCGTGAGGCGGTGAATGCCATTGCCGAACTGGAGAAGGCCGGCACATGGGACGACCCGATCGTTACCGAGCTTCAGCCGGCGGGAGAGTTCTTTCCGGCCGGCGTTGATCACGATGAGTACTACGCGCGCAATCCGAACCAGCCGTATTGCGCATTCGTCATTGCACCGAAGGTGGCGAAGGCGCGGCGGAAGTTCGTGGGTCAGCTGAAGCGGACCAGCGGGCTGTAAACGATCACGGTCCGCCGGCACCGTTCGTCAGGCGCGCTTCTCAGCCGTTCTGCGCAAGCTGCGAGACAATCTCGCTCCAGACGGGCGCAAGCGTGTCCATGCGACTGCGCAGCGCAGCGGCCGAGCCTTGCGACAGTTCATTGAACGGGTCGCTCTCGAGCCTCATCCGGAACTCCTCGCCAGCGTTGTCCAGGTCAATGCTGCGCGGCGGACCGATCTTCCCCTGAAAGTTGAGCGTGGTGAACACACGCTCTACCACCTCACGAATCTCGCGATACTCCTCCACCGAGATCCCGGCAGCCGCTGCAACCTGGCCTGCTTCCGGCGAATGCTCCGAAAGAGAGACACCGTAGTGTGAGCCGCGCCCCGGGCTTCGTATTACCACGAGCTCTTCGCGCAACCCGCGCTCGAGGGCCGCAAGATTGGCGTCCGTCAACTCAACCGCACCAGCAGTAGCGCCAGGTGCGGAAGCAGAGGATGCGGAAGAAGCGGATTCGCCGTCGCTGCCGGACGAGCAGCCAAGGGATGCCAGGAGCAGCGTGGCGCAGGCGGCAGCCAGTGTTGAACGATTCATTGCAGGCAGTGCGAGTCAGGGAGTGTCGTGTGCGGAACACCCCAAGCTAGTGGAGCGTAAGCGATATTCTGATAGCACTCGAGATCGCCTCCGCACCCTGCTCCGGCGTTGCGCCTCCTTTAAATGCCCTGCAATTCCGGCGTAGGCGCTCGGGGCTCGGCTCGGCTCGGCTCGGCTCGGGCGGGCGGGCGAAGCGGAGCTTCGTCTGCAAGCGGAGCCGAAAAAAGCCTCACGCGGAGGCGCGGAGGCCGCGGAGAGAAGCCTGGCGCATGAAACTCCAATCGCCGTGCAGTTCTCCGCGGCCTCCGCGTCTCCGCGTGAGACCCTCGTTTTCAACCTTCAGTGCGTAGTGGCCGGCACCGGTAATGAGTGAGTAGATGGGAGGCGGTCACCGGTGTCCAGTGGAGCGTAAGCAATACTCTGACAGCACTCCACCAGCACAGCATACTGCGGTCAGTGAGCCATTCCTGCGACACTGAACCCAGCCTCACGAAACGCCCGCGGCAGGTCGTCCGGAATCATCAGCGCAGGCCAAACGGTGAGCCCGACCGAGGCTGAAGTCACGATAGCCGGGTCGAAGTCGTCGTCGGCCGAGAGCATGAGGAAGATCTCGTCGCGTGGATTGCCGATGGAGGGATTGTGCATGTCCAGCGTGTAGCCGCGCACGGCCGCGTTCTGCGATGTTGCACGATCTGCACTTCGTACCATGCCGCGCGCCCTGATCCCCGCGGCGGCGTCAGGCAGTTGCCCATTCATGAACGCGGTACTGGCGGCCCGTTGGGAACCCTTGACGGCACTCTCCGGTGTCAATCCAACGATTTCACCATAGGTCGCCATGCCCACCGCGAGTATCACACACGCCGCAACCGCCATGGCCGATATTCCGAATGCACCAGCGCCGCCATTGCGGCTGCCGAGGGGGTACAACTCGGGGCGGCTGCGAACGTAGACGGTCCTACGGTCGGGTTCCACCGATCGCAGGCGCTGGCTGAGCCGCTCCTGGAAGCCTGCTGACGGTTCGATGGGCGCAATGTTGCGCGCCAGCAGGAGAGTCTGCCGCAGGCGCGCATCATGATTTGCGCACTCCTCGCATTTATCCCGATGCAGCTCCATCTGGGTGCGGTCCGCGCCCGGGAGCGTATCGTCCAGAAATGCGAGATGTAGCCTGCGAAAGGTGCGACAGTCCATCAGTGGGTCATGGGTATCGGGTGACGAGCTAGGATACCCAGCGAGGCGGGATGTGTTCCGGAATGCCGGCGCTGTGAAGCGAGCTCGGCCGCGCAAAAAAGGCGCCGGCTGATTGCCGACGCCTTCCAGCGGAAGATCGTTTACCCGGGTGACTAAACCAGCGCCGGTGCGATGATGTCTGCGAAGGAGTTCCTGGCGCGGTTCAGCCTGGACTTCACCGTACCCAGGTTGGTTGACGTAATCTCGGCAATCTCCTCGTATGACTTGCCTTCCAGTTCCCGCAGCACGAATACCTCGCGATGATGCGGCGGCAGCTGTGCCACGGACTGCTCCACGAGCTCGCGCAGGTGGCGCTTGCGATAGAGGTCGTCCGGACGCATGGAACTGTCTTCGAACTGCAGCGGGCGCTCTTCGTCCTGGAAACCGGCGCGGATGGTCTGGAAGAGCACGAGCGGATTCCGCGAGCGGTTCCTGAGCTCGTTCTTGGCCAGGTTCGATGCGATGGTGTAGATCCAGGTGGAGAACTTCTTGGAGCGGTCGAAGCGGTGCAGGTGCCGGTAAACCCGGATGAACACCTCCTGTACCAGATCCTCGGCCTTCTCCCGGTCGCCGATAGTGCGGTAGATGAAGTTCAGCAGGCGCGTCTGGTAGCGCTGCACGAGCTCCTGGAACGCGCGCTCTTCGCCGTCCAGGAATGCGCCCACTACGTCGCCGTCCTCCAGGGACCGGAGATGTTCCCGGACGCTGGTGGCGGGCACTGCGGGCCTCGTCTGTCGCGCAAGATTAGTCATGATCTCCCCCTGAGCCTGCCTGCGATGGGGCATTGCCCCGTCATGTGACACCGGCGCGCGCTAATCGGTTGCTCCGGCGTGTCGCACCACCCCAAAGAGCAGGTGCCGTGCCCGTATGGAACAATCGGGAACAGTGCTGTAACTGCTTTCGGGACAATAGTTTGCCGGCTTTGGCCCTGAATGTAATATCGTCGTTTCCGGGTCGTTTGTCCACTCCCGAGGACGGATGTACTCGATTATCTGTGGACAGTGGCAGTGCCTGCTGCCGGACTGGCGGAGAGCCTGCCGGAATCGCGGGGCGGCGGGCAGAGCGGCCGCAGCTTTCGTAATGCATAAAAGAACAGCGGGCAGGAGCGATCATCGCGATCGCCCCTGCCCGCTGTTCTGCCTGGCACTGCCAATGCTGCGCCGGCGCAGACTCCGTTACATCACTTTGCCAGCGCTTCCCTGCAGCTGGCGCAGCCGTTCAGAGTACTTCTCGAACAGCTGGCGGAACGTGTCTTTCATGTCAATCGCGCGGCCCTGCACGTACGCCTGCTCGATATCCGACGTGTAGTCCAGCGGATTACCGGTGGTGATGAGCAGGGTGGCGTGCTTGCCCGTCTCCAGCGACCCAACGCGATCGGCAATCCCCATGAACTGTGCGGGGTTGATGGTCACTGCACGCAGCGCGTCTTCTTCCGAAAGGCCGTACGACACCGCGGAGCCGGCCTGCCATGGCAGACGGTGCGTGTACGAAGCGCTGGCGTCACCGGTGATTGCAATCTGAACACCCTTGGCATGCAGCTTTGCCGGCAGGCTGAAGTTGGCGTCGTAGCCCTGCCAGTCGCGATCGGGCAGCTCCATCGTTGACGTGAGGAGAACCGGGATCTTCTTCGCCGCCAGGAAGTCGGCAACGAGCAATGCGTCGGCACCGCCACGGAGTACCAGCCGCAAACCCTCCGATTCGGCGAACGCTACCGCGTCCTGGATCTGCTGCACGCTGTTCGCAGACACCACCACCGGCACGTCACCGTTGAGCACCGGGATCATTGCCGCCCAGCGCGCATCCGTGTCGTGAGGCCGGTCGGAAGCCTGCGCGTCGCGGTAGGCACGTGCCGACGCGAACATGTCGCGAAGCGAGCGAACCCGCTCAGCGTACGTCGGCTGCGGCGTGTTGTTGCCGCCGCCCTGCTGCATCATGAAGAAGCCGAAGCGCGGACGCGGGTTCGGATCGGGCCAGTTGATGTTCAGCGCGGCACCGCTCTCGAGTGTCATTGATTCCCAGGTCCACCCGTCCAGCATGAGCGCGGCAGACAGGCCCGACACAACGCCACCGTCAGGCGTCGTTATGGTGACCAGCACGCCATTCGAACGCGCCGTGCCGATATGCCTGCTCTCCGGGTTCACTGCAACCTCGGCACGGACGTTAGGGTTGAAATCACCCAGTTCATCAGTGTCCAGCGTGACGTCTACCGCGCCGATCTCCTCGAGCCCCATCGCGCTGTTCGCGTCAATCAGGCCCGGGTAGATGTGCTTGCCGCTCACGTCTACCCGCTGTGCGTTTGCAGGAACGGCAACGTTGCTGCCGATGGCGGTAATGATGCCGTTCTCAAAGACAATGGTGCCGTTCTCCACCACACCATTCGTGATCGTATGGATGGTGGCACCGGTGAGTGCAATCGGCTGGCTCTGCGCCGGTGCAGGCACCTGCGCCTCAGCCGTTCCAGCCTGGAGTACCACTGCACCCAGCAGCGCACCGGCAGCACCGCGCAGCACACGACCGCGCACGCTGCCGCACACGGATCGCCTGTTCTGGCTCATTGGAATTTCCTCGCGTACACTCTTCCTTTCGGCAATCATCGCGCACCTCCTGCAACACTGCGGTTGTCGGTGTCGCCCTGTCCGTCGAGGATGAGCTGAATGATCTGTGCGCGCTCGCGCTCGATCTGCGCGCGCATCTGGCGATCGGTTTCGATGTCGAAGTACCTGGTGCCGTCAATCCACGTCTGTTCCGCGTGAGCGAACTGCGACAGCGGGTAGCCACTCCATATCACGAAGTCTGCATCCAGACCTTCACGCAGCGAGCCAACCCGGTCCTGCAGTCCGAACACGGCTGCCGTGCGGTTCGTTATGAGTGACATCGCGTCTTCCTCACCAATCCCCGTGCGAAGCATCTTGCCCGCTTCCCAGTTCATGCGTGTGGAAATCGTGCCGTCGTCCGAGTGCAGTGATGTGAGCACGCCGGCATCGAGCAGGATCTTTGCGTTGTACGGCGTACCGTCCACTGCCTCGACCTTGAATGCAGACCAGTCACTCCACACAACGGCAGCAACACCGCTCGCTGCCAGTTCCGGCGCAATCTTGTATGCCTCGAGTGAGTGCTGCAGCGCCTGCACGCTGAATCCGAACTCCTCGGCAAGCCTGATGACGGCAAGGAATTCATCCTGCCTGTAACCGTGCGACTGCACACGCAGGTCTTCGTTCAGGATGTCCACGATTGCTTCCATGCGGAGGTCGCGACGCGGCGGCAACCCTTCGCGGTTGGCCTCCCAGCGCTTCCACGCATTCTCATAATCGCGCGCGGCCATGAAGTGGTCGCGAATGATCTCCTGCGTGCCCATGCGCGTGTCGGGGTAGCGACCTTGACGACGCTTGGGATTCTCGCCCAGCGCGAACTTCACTGTGCGCGGCGGGTCGCTCAGCTTGAGCTGATCCGGCAGGCCACCCCAGCGCATCTTGAGGAACACGTTCTGCCCGCCGATCGGGTTGGCGGAACCGTGCATAACGTGACCAAGCGTCAGGCCACCCGCTAGCTGGCGATACATGTTAACGGACGAATGGTCCACCACGTCGCCCATTCGAACTTCGGGAACGATTGCAAACCCGCCTTCGTTCGTGCCTGACGTGCTCGTGTGAACGTGTGCATCTATGAGCCCCGGCGTAACGTGCTTGCCGGTTGCATCAACTATCACCGCACCGCGCGGCGCATCGAGGCCCTGCCCAACGCGCACTACCTTGCCGCGCGTCACGAGCATGTCCGCGTTCTCGAGCTTGCCCTGCGGACCCTGCGTCCAGATCGTGGCATTGCGCACGAGAACGTGCTGCGGCTGCTCCGGCAGACGCTCCCGTCCGAAGGCCGTGGCCGGCCGGATGTCTGCCAGCGTAATCGACGCAGGTGCGGTCGCGGCCCGCGGAGCAGGTGCAGCAAACGGGCTGCTGCGCTCTGCGCGCCAGGTCGGCTGCGCACCGTCCGGCAGTGAGCCCCAGCCATTAGCCTGGTCGCCGGTGATCGATCCCGCCAGCTGCACGATGCCGTCCAGCCCGACAGCCTTTCCAGGGAACGTAAGCTGCACACTGCCCGCCTCCGTTCCAGCCTGGGCGCTCGTCAGGTCAATCGTCTGACCATTCAGCGTAAGTGTACCGCGAAGCCTTGCGAGCGTACCGTTCAGCACCAGCTCGCCGTTCAGCTTCGGCTCGTCTGCAGATGAAATGGTCCACGTTCCGCGCGGATCCATCTCGGCGGACGGGTTGACTACATACCGCTCGCCCTGAACCCACACGTCGGCGATGGTTGATCCATTGGCGAACAGGTCACCATTCACCACTACGATGTTCGCCAGCTTGCCACGCTCGAGCGTACCCTGGCGCGCCTCGATGCCGAGCATGCGTGCGGGATTCACCGTGAGGGCAGCGAGTGCGGCGTCCTGGCCGAGTCCGCGCGCAACTGCACTGCGCAGGTTCGGGATGAACTCGTTCGTTCTCGTGAGGCCGTCCGTGGTGAGCGCGAACTGCAGGCCTGCAGCTGCCACACGCGCCGGGTTCTCGGGAGCGAGGTACCAGTGGCGCAGGGCATCCAACTCCGCGTTGAGTGCCTTCTCCGGCGTGTCAACGCTCGGTGCCGACGGGAAGTTCAGCGGCAGCACCAGCGGGGTGCGTGCGCCCGACAGTACGTCGAGGATCTTGTACTCCTCGCCGCTTCCGCGCATCCACGCGGTAACCGGGAATTCCTCGGCGATTGCGCGGGCCCGCAACACCTCGAGCTGCGACGTCGCCTCGAACAGCAGCGGCTCGTCTCCGGACACGACGTCGTTGAGCGCAGCGAGGGCAATGTTCGTCTCAGGCTGCGGCACGCCCTGGGGCGAGCGACGGTGCGTGTCCCAGGCCCGAATGTACCAGCTGGCGTCCAGCAGGGTCTGGCGGATGAGCGCGATGGCGCCCATTGGCGAGTTCGGGTAGGTCATCCCGAGTTCGCGGCTTCCACGGAATGCCAGCGCCTGGGCAACGTTTGCCCGGAGTACGCGCTCGCCGGGGTTGCCGTCGCCGAGGGTCACTACGGCTGTCTGACCGCGGAAGATGCCGAGCCGCGGCACGGCGTGCGCCGTGGTGAACCCCTGGGAGCGGAGCGCGGTGCGGCGATCGTCGGAATCGCGGAAGTCGCCAGCCGTGCTGTAGTTGGCGCGCACCTGCGAGTTCCAGTGCACCGGGCCGGGTGCGGTCTGGTTCTGCGGGGGAGCCTGCCCAACGCCAAGATCCGCGTAGGCATCAATGAAGCCCGGGTAAAGCGTCTGGCCGCTCATGTCCCACACGCGGGCATCGGCCGGCGCGCTGACATTGGCGCCAACCGCCTCGATTACTCCGTTGCGCACTACCAGAGTTGCGCGATCGAGTACGCGGCCCGGGGCTACTACCACGCGGGCGTTGGTGAATGCATGTACACCGGGCGTGTTGTCGCGCAGTGCGGTTACCGGCTCGGTCCTGCTGGCCTGCTGTGCGCGGGCTTCGCCCGGCAGGAGGGCGAGCAGCGGGATGAGCCAGAGAAAACGCCAGCTTCTCATCGGGTGAACTCCTCGGGAAAATGAGGGAGCCAGAAAGTGAACATCCGCCACGGTCGCTGTAATCGGAGAATGCTTCCGACCGACGCGTGCGGGTGTTCGTTCGGGGCGAGTGGCACTGCCCCATAGTCTGATTCAGTGAACTGGGAACAATATCACAACGCAGCCGGGTGCGCCCGCGCTGAGTTATGGTAAGGCTCGCGCGCCCTGGCAGGTTGCGCACACAGTGCATCCACACTCAACGTGCTTCCTCACATTCGGGAGGATTTCTGGTGAGACTTATCGTAGTCGCCGCACTCTTGCTCGCCGGCTGTGCGCCCCGGCAGCCGGCTGGGAACTCAGGTGTTGAGGCACCGGTAGTCTGGCGCGTGGTGAGCTACAACATCAGGCACGGCGAAGGCATGGACGGCCGGTTGGACCTGGAGCGCACCGCGGCGGCGCTCAGGCGCCTGGACGCAGATGTGATCGCGCTCCAGGAGGTGGACAACGGCGTGCAGCGCACTGGCGGCGAAGACCAGGCAGCACGCCTCGGCGCACTGCTGGGCATGAACCACGTTTTCGGCAGTTTCATGGACTACCAGGGCGGGCGCTACGGACTGGCCATCCTCACGCACTGTGATATCCGGGGCACGGAGCCGCTGCGCCTGACGGAGGGCAATGAACCGAGGGTCGCGCTCGTGGTGGACGTGGCCGACGTCAATGACAGCGTGGTGTCGGTGGTGGGCGTGCACTTCGACTGGGTGGAGGATGACGGCTTCCGTTTCACGCAGGCTGGAGAGGTGGCGGGCTACCTGGACGGGCTTGGGAACAGCTGGATTCTCGCTGGTGATCTCAATGACCAGCCGGGGTCGCGCACGGTGAGCCTCTTCCGGAGTCGTGCGACGGAAGCGGCAAAGCCGGGTACCGCCCGTTTCACTTTTCCGTCGAATGCACCGGACCGGGAGATCGACTTCGTCTTCGGGGGGCCGGCCGGTGCCTGGAGTGTGAGTGCAGCCCAGGTGATCGTTGACACGCTGACCTCGGACCACCGGCCAGTGGTGGCGGAGCTGAGGGTATCCGGTGGCGGTACGAGCGCGGGAGCCCCGGAGCGGCAAGCCTGCCCGCGCCAGGAGCCCCGGGAGGCATAGCTCATCCCTCGTGAGCCGGTTTCGCGTGATTTGTCGTTTCACATACGCCAGGCGATATGGCGCGCACCACGTGAGTGCTGCCGATCGCACAATCACCAAACGGAATCGGCCGGCCGGCATCACTGGCATAACCGTCAGGCCAGCGCCAGAACAATCGAGGAGGACGTATGTCCAGGAGAGCTATCCCGCTTCTCATGCTGCTCGTCACGAGCATAGCGCCGGCGGCATGCAACGCGGTGGATGCCACCGGCACGGACTCGCAACTGTCTGCAAGACAGAACGCGATTGCCAACGGACTGTCGAGTACCGGCTGGAACGCGCAGGCGCGTGCGCTGGTTGCACTCAACAGTCAGAGTCCATTGTTTGCCGGACGCGTGTACGCCGCACTGGGTGTAGCGCAGTACGCCGCCCTCAACGACGTCGGCCTGGCAAGCTCCGAGGATGGCCGGATTCCGGATAATGGGATCGGCGAGGGCGGACGCCACCGGTACGAAGCTGAGCGAGGCGCTGTAGCCGGCGCGTCGGTGCGTGTGCTGAGTGCGCTGTATCCGGCCGCGGCCGCCGCGCTCGAGCAGCGCGTGCAGAGTGAGGCGAATGCGGGACCAGGCAACGTGCATCCCGCATTTACCCGCGGCCTGGCGATCGGACGCGCCGCCGGTGACTGGATGGTGGCACGCCTCGCGAGCGATGGATTCACCACACCCTGGGGCGGCACGATCCCAACCGGAGACGGCATCTTCGTGCCGAATGGCCCGCCAGCCGGCGCTGCACTGGGGGGCGTGATGCCGTACTTCCTCACGTCAGGCGCTCAGTTCCGTTCGATCCAACCGCCCCAGTTCGCATCCGCTGCGTTCCTCGCCGAGCTGGCCGAGATCAGGACGCTGTCGGACTCGCGCACTCCTGAGCAACTGGCCAGTGCGCTCCAATGGAACTATCCGAATGGCACGTACACACCCGTTGGCTACTGGAACGATCTGGCGGCCCAGTACATCGAGGAGAGCGGCTTGAACGAGCGCGAAGCCACGCACGTGTTCGCACTCATGGGCGCGACCGGCTTCGACGCCCTGATCGGATGCTGGGAAGCGAAGTACCATTTCTGGTACATCCGTCCTTGGCAGGCTGACAACGGAATCACGCTCCCGATCGGTGCGCCTAACCACCCGTCCTATCCATCCGGACATTCCTGTGTTTCACAGGCTATGGCAGACGTGCTGGCTGACTTCTTCCCGTCGAAAGCCGCCGAGCTGGGCGCGCAGGTAACCGACGCGGGGCTGTCGCGAATGTACGGGGGCATCCACTTCCGGTCGGACATCACGGCCGGCGAACAGTTGGGACGGCTGACGGCGCAGCATGCGCTCGGCATCGACAGGCAGCAGGGACTGCTGTCGGCGCTGCATTAGGCAGGTTCTCAGGGCCGCACGCCCACGCGCTGCATCAAGTTGGCGAAACGTGGATCGTGGGCGAGCGGCTCGTACCTGGGATCGCCATCGAGATAACGAAGGTGCGGTTGCTTCTGCTGGAATGCCGTTTCCAGCCAGTAGAATGCAATGCTGTCATCGCCCAGTGCATACAATACGGTCGCAGCGGCGGCTTCATAGGCGCCGCTGCGCGCCGCTACCACCCATAGCGTGTCAACGAGTCGCCGCGCTTCACGTTCCGAACCGTTAAGCGCGAGTACCCGAGCAAGGTCTGCCGTGGTGCGATGTGCCGAGGCTCCAGCGAGCTGGTTGGCGCGGTGGTATTCGCGGATCGCGTCGTCTGGCCGATTCGCGTTCTCCGATATCGCGCCAAGCACGGCATGCGCCCTCCAGTATGTCGAGTCCAGCTCGAGCGCACTGCGAATCTGCTGTAGCGCAGCATTGGACCTGCCGGCCCGTAATAACGTCAACGCCAGCGTTTCGCCGTATCCGGGCACCAGGGGGTCGAGCTCCACTGCGCGCGTGCCGTGCGCGATTGCCTCATCCAGCCGGCGCAGCGACCGCAGGAACGTGCTGTAGTAGTGGTGCGTCAGCGGTTGGTCCGGGTCCAGTTCCAGTGCACGTCTGAACTCGCGTTCCGCCAGTTCGGAATCCCAGGCATATGAATGCAGGTATAGCGCAAGAACCGAATGCGCCTCCGCGGAGTTGTCAGCGAGCTCCACCGCTCGGAGTGCTGCTGCGCGCGTTAGGGCGGCTGCCTCTTCAACAGGAAGCTGCCCTGCCATGCCCTGCTGCATGTACACTGATGCCAGCCCGGCATACGCTGGCGCGAAGCTCGAGTCTTCTTCCAGCGCCTGCTCGAAGTGCTCTATGGCACGGGTGTACGAGCTGGCCGTTCGCTGATGCCAGAAGTAGCGGCCGCGCAGCCAGGATGTGTACGCTTTCGGGTTGGCCGATGCCAGCTGCGTGAGCTTTGCCCGCTCGGTGTCAGATAGCGGAGCATCGAGCGCCGCCGCAACACCCGAAGCCATCTCGTGAGGCAGCCTCACGAGCTGGCTCAGCGGGAGCTGGTAGCTGCTCGCCCAGATGCGACTGCCATCCTCCGTGCTGTACAGCGCCGCCCGCACGTGAACGCTGTCGCCGGATCCCTCAACGGTGGCGGTGAGCACACTGCTCACCTGCAGGGCACGGCCGATCGCCTGCATGTCACCTGGCTCATTCCCGAAGCGCGCCACGGAGCTCTGGCCGAGCACCTGCAATCCCTGCAATTGCGACAGTACCGTGGTC
Organism: Gemmatimonadales bacterium; assembly: GCA_035306065.1. Taxonomy (GTDB): domain Bacteria; phylum Gemmatimonadota; class Gemmatimonadetes; order Gemmatimonadales; family Gemmatimonadaceae; genus JBBQHX01. Next base: position 18,802 of record DATGOL010000043.1, read on the forward strand.
AGCTCGTCGCGCAATCCGTCGGCGAGATACTTCTGTGCGCTGTCGTTGTCGGCCGGCAGAAAGGGCAGCACGGCGATGGACTTTGCAACGCCTGGACTCGGGGCAAAGTGCCGCCATACGGATGTTCCTCCGAACAGGAACGCAGCGGCTCCAGCCAGCGCGAGAATCGGCGCGCGTCGTGATCGGAGCGGCGAGGCTACCGGACGATTCCGCTCAGCCTGTTCACGAGTCAGGTCTCGCAACAGTTCGTCGGCACTGTGATACCGCGCGTTCGGGTCTCGCTCCAGCAGACGCGCCACGATGCGCTCCAGTCGAGCCGATGCCTGCCGGTTGATGCTCCTCAGCAGCCTCGGCTTGTCGTTCAGTATGGACGTTATGCAGTCGTCCCTGCCCTCGGCCGCGAACGGTCGTTCGCCTGCGAGCATTTCGTACATGACGACGCCGAGGCTCCACAGATCGCTCTGTGTTCCCGGTGTCTCACCGCGAAGCTGCTCCGGTGACATGTAAGGGATGGTGCCTGGCAGGCCGCCCTCACGCGCACCGGTACTTGCTCGCGTTGCCAGGCCGAAATCGAGCAGCTTCACGAGTCCGGCCGACGTCACCATGATGTTGCCCGGCTTTATGTCACGGTGCACGATGTTGTGCGCGTGTGCAGCACTTAGCCCGCGCGCAGCCTGGATCGTGATGTCCAGAGCGTCTGCCTCGGTCATTGAGCCGCGGGCCAGCCGTTCCCTGAGCGTCTCGCCATCGTAGAGTGTCATGGCGATGAAGGAGCGGCCGTCTTCCGTTTCCGCGATCTCGAAGATCGTGCAGATGTTCGGATGCTCGAGCGCGGCAACCGCGCGTGCTTCGTGCAGCAGTCGATTGTCCACGTCGGCGCTCTCGTGCTGCGCGGGCATGAACTTCAGCGCAACATCGCGTTCGAGGCGGGAATCGTGTGCGCGGTATACGGCTCCCATGCCGCCCACACCAATGCATTCGAGGATCTCGAAGCGGCCTGCATGCAGGCTGGGTGGCGGCAGGTCTGGAATGACGATCTTCGCTAACGACGCGAAGAGCACTTCGGAGGAGTTAACGTGGTCCAGGAGAGAGAGGATCTCTGCCTCCAAAGCGACATCGCCTGCGCATGCGTAGGAAATGAAGGATCCGCGATCCTCAGGCGGAAGGGACAGTGCATCGCCAAACAGCTGCTCGGCGCGTGAGGTGTTCATCAGCCGGTCTCGAGCGTGGCTGTCAGTTCCCGATGCAGCCATGCCTGCGCCATGGCCCAGCCGCGCTTCACCGTTGCGGGCGATATACCTAACGCCTCGCCGGTTTCCGGAATGCTCATCCCGCCGAAAAAACGGCATTCAACAATGCGACTCTGCCGCTCATCGTGCTGTTCCAGCCGACGCATCGCTTCGTCGAGTGCGATCAGCGCCTCGGCACGCGTATCCGCGGGACCTCCGCCGCTCCTGAGCGCCTCTTCCACCTCGTGCCACGGAATACGCTGCTGATTGCCGCCTCGTTTCTGGCGCTGTCTCTGTCGCGCGTGATCGAGCATGATGTGCCGCATGGCTCGCGACGCGACCGCCATGAAGTGCGGCTGGCTCCGCCACCCGGGTTCGGGCGTACCGGCCAGGCGCAGATAGGCTTCGTGAACGATGGCGGTGGTGTTGAGCGTCTCATCACCACTCCAGCGCCGACGGTGCTGCCTGGCGAGTTGATGCAGCTCGCTGTAGACCAGAGGCAGCAATGCGTCGAATGCGTCTCGCTCGCCGTCTGCCAACTGCTGGAGCAGAAGATCGATCGTGACAAGGTGGGACGGATCGCTGCTGCCGGGCGGCTGTAGGCTCATGATGTGTGGCCGGTGCTGCGGGGCGTGCCTGCCGGATGGCGTCCGGCGTTCGCGGGCAGCGGTCGGAAATCGACCGAGCCTGGGCCTCCGGAGGTCCGTCACGGACCGTGGCGGACTACACGATTGGCTCCGACGTCGGGCGGGTCAAGCTGAACCTTTTGCCAGGTGCCCCGAGGTACGGTGAGGCGGCGAGTCCGGGATGGCGCAGCACCGCGCCGGCAATCGCTTCCTGGAGCGCCATCTGTCCTGCTACCGCGCTGCCCGGAACCCGGCCGCATATAACAGCGCAAGCGCCGACTTCGCATCCTCGATCTCCCCCGACTGGATCATGGCCAGCGCGCGCGACAGCGTCACCGTGTGCGGCTCCACGAACTCGTCTGCCTCCAGCTCCGCCTCGCCAGCCTGCGTGAGGCCCACCGCCATGTACAGGTGGATCTTCTCGTCGGTAAAGCCTGGCGTGGTGTAGGTGGTCATCAGGTGCTCCATACGTTCCGCAATGCACCCGGTTTCCTCACGCAGCTCCCGCCGTGCGCACTGCTCCGGAGTCTCACCCGGATCCAGCCGCCCCGCCGGCACCTCGAACAGGTAACCCTCCGCCGCATGGCGGTACTGTCGTATGAGCAGCACCTGCGGATCATCGCCCGCCGGATCGCTCAGGAACGGGACGATGGCGCTGGCACCGGGATGCCGAACCATCTCGAGATCGCCCTCGCTGCCATCGGGAAAGCGGACACGATCAATGTCGAGGGAGATGATGCGACCGGTGAAAATGCGGGTTGACTGGATGAGCATGGCCTGGTGGTTGTGGATGCGAGAAGCGCCGGCTTGCGGCCGGCGCTTCCGTCTGTGTTAGATGACAGGTTTTGGGTATCAGGTGTCAGGTGTCAGGGCTTTGGTGCGAGCCTCGGCTGGCATTCTCTGCCATCACTGCCCGCGCGACCGAGAGGCCACCTTGCGGCCTCCCGTAACCCCTAACCCGTGCCACCTCACCTCCCCCTGAACTTCTCATTCAACCTCGTATGCCGCGTCTCCATCGACTGCTCCTCTCCACCGATCCACACGCGTTCAACCTGCGTCACGATCTGCAACGGGTCGCCGTCCGTCACGATGAAGTCCGCACGCTTGCCAGGCTCCAGGCTGCCCATCTGGTCTGCCACACCGAGAATCTCGGCCGCTGAAAGCGTCACTGCCCGCAGAGCAGTTTCCTGCGGAAGCCCGTAGGCCACGGCTCGCGCGGCATGGTACGGCAGGTTGCGCACGTCGGTGGTGTTAGGCACGTACTGCGTGGTGAACGACACCTTCACACCCGCCTGGTGCAGTCGTGCGGCGTTCTCCCAGCCGGCCGTGATCGGATCATCACGGTCTCCCGTTGGTGTGATCATTGACCCAACGAGCACCGGCACCTGACGACGTGCCAGCTCGTCTGCCACACGGAACGCCTGGTCACCACCCACGATCACGCCGCGCATGGCAGGGTACTTGTCCAGCAGCAACAGCACAGTACGGATCTCTCGCTCCGTTCGTGCCTTGAACAACACGGGACGCTCACCCCCGATGAACGGCACCATTGCCTGGAGCAGGATGCGGCTTCCACCATCCACGTTCGCCTCGAACGGATCAGTGGGGTCGTCGTACACCACATCGCCCTCGGCGAACAGCTTCGCGCGTTCGAAGAGCTTCACGACTTCCTGAAGCTGCGGTCCCTCGAGCGTTGCCGGATCCCAGGCCTGACCTGTTCCACGCGGCAGTTCCACTACCAGGGTAGCACGCTCCTTCACAGCCATCTGCGGTGGCGTATCACCGGCCAGCTGCACAACTACTCCAGCGCCTGCCACGGGGCCTGACGACGGCGCAGCCATCACAGCCGTAATGCCGTTCGCACGCGCAACCGGAATTGCCTCGCTGTGCGGGTGCACACCCCACAGTGAGTTCACGTGCGGGTTGAAGCTTCCGATCTCGCGATCGTCACGGGCAGCGTTGTACGACTCGATCTCCACCATTCCCAGCTGCGTCATGGGCTCGATCATGCCCGGATAGATATGCTTGCCCGCCAGGTTCACCTGCTGCGCACCACTCGGCACCTGCACGTTGCCGGCAGCGCCAACCGCCAGGATCTGCCCGTCCTGCACGACCACAACTCCATTCGGGATCGCGGGGCCGCTCACCGGATGCACCGTTGCGCCAACGAATGCAGTCACAGCCCGGTTCGGAACCGGCGCAATCGGCGCACGTGACAGCCGCGCTGCCTCACGCTGCACCGCTTCCCCTTCACCCATTCCGTCACCCTGCGGACGTCCCCGGAAGCCGGTGGGAGCAGGAGAAGTACCCGATGCTTCAGCCGCGAGAGTGCTTGCCACCCACGGACGCACCGGCTGACCGCGCAGCTCCGACTCGCGCGTGCGGTCGTAGTAGACGATACCATCAACAATCGTCTTCTCGACTCGCGTGTAGCTGTCGAACGGGTCTCCGCTCAGCAGCACGACGTCTGCGTCCTTGCCCACTTCAATCGTGCCGATACGGTCTTCCAGGTGAAGCTGCTGCGCCGCGTAGGCAGTAAGCATGCGCAACGCCTCCTCCTTCGGAACACCACCGTACTTCACCGGCTTGCTCAGCTCCATCACCATCGTTCCCTGCAGCCAGGGGATGTCGGAATTGAGCGTGGTAAGCACGCCCTTGTCGTGCATGATGGCGGCGTTGTACGGAATGGCATCGAACGCCTCCAGCTTGTACTGCCACCAGTCGCTGAACGTACTCGCCGCCGCACCGTGCTCCCGCAGCTCGTTCGCAACCTTGTAACCCTCGAGAATGTGCGTGAACAGATCAATCTTGAAACCGAACTGCTCGGCCACATTCATGAGCATCACGATTTCGTCGCTGCGATAGGAGTGCGCAATCACCTTGATGCGCCCCTCCATGATGTCCACGAGCGCCTCGAGCCGCAGGTCGCGGCGCGGCGGCACAGGGCTGGATGACGGATTCCGCCGGTACTCCTCCCACGCAGCCTTGTACTGCTGCGCAGCCGTGAAGGCCTGAACATAGATGGCCTCCACACCCTCACGAGAACCCGGGAAGCGACGTATACCCTGGCCGCTGAAGCTCTTCCGCGTGACGTTCTCGCCGAGTGCGAACTTCACGGTGCGTGGCGCGTCTTCGATGAGAAGCTGCCACGGATGGTCCATTCCCCAGCGAGTCTTGATCGTGGCGCTCTGGCCTCCGATCGGGTTTGACGATCCGTGCAGGATGGTTGCAGTGGTAACGCCGCCGGACAGCGCCTGATACATCTGGATGTCATCGGTGCGCAACGCATCCACCACGCGCACTTCAGGAACGATGGGCGAGCTGCCCTCGTTCGTTCCGATCAGGGCTGTGTGCGAGTGTGTATCGATGAGGCCCGGGATTGCCGTCATTCCCTGGCCGTCGATTACCGGAATCCCGTTGGGAATCGCGACGTCAGGCCCGACAGCGCGGATGATCCCGTCGCGCAAAACGAGGTTGACGTTGCGATGAACCTCGCCCGTTGCGGTCCACAGCGCATCCAGGTTGCGAATTGCAAGCGACCCGCGCGGCACCTGCATGGTGCCCTTCGCAATCTGTGTGGTTGCGGTGTTGGGTGTGATTGGCTGTGTGATCGGCCCGCCGCGCTGGGCGGCGGCCACGTCAGGCAGCATGAACGCCGTTGCGGCCGCGATCGCGATCGCAGTTCGCCGGCCGTTCGAAAGTGTAAAGCTGGTCATTTCTTTCTCCGGTCAGCGACTGGTGGGAGGAACGGACGGGTACTCAACGGCTGGCAGGCTGCGAACGGGACCGTGTGCGTGTCCCTCCCACATGTCCTCTTCCTCGTGAACTTCCAGCCCCGGGCCCGGGGGGCCGCTCCTGTTTGCCGACCACCGGATCTGTCCCACCGGCGTTGCTGCACCGCCGGTCATGCGGTCACCGGTGAGCGTTCCGGTGAACTGGGCCGATGCATCGCCCATGAAGGGGAAGCTCACGGTGAAGCTCACCTCCTGGCCGTTCACCTTTCCGTTCGTCACCGGCAGGTCACCGAACTCGCTCGTTATGTTGCCGGAGAAGGAGTCGCCGTCGTTTGTGAGGCGCATGGTACCCGTGAGAGTGCCCTGCTCGCTTACGATCTCCACGTCCCAGCTGCCTGCAGCCGTGCCCGCCGCCGCTCCGCCGGCCGCGCCGGCACGAGCCGCCCCGGCTGCCGGCCTCGCGGAGGCACTCGCGCCTCGCTCGAGCACACCCTCCACGAAGGTGTACATCACGCGCGTGTCATTGCCGAACAGCGGCCCGTTCGTAACCACGAACGTTGCCGGTGCACCCTCGGCCACCCGCACCACTTCGGGAATGCCGAGCAGTGTTGCAGGTGTGGATGTTACCGCGCTGAGTGCAGCGGCTTCGCTCAGCCCGTAGCGAATTGCCGTTCGCGCACCCTCACGAATATCTGCAGACCCGCCACCACTCGTCAGGGCAAAACGAACTCCCGCCGCCGCGAGCTTGCCGGGGTTGGAGTACACGGCTTCATAATCTGCCTTCTCGCGCTGCACGAAGGCATCGTCTGCCGCACCCTGTGCGGCCGCCGAGTCGGCCATTGCACCCTGCATCGGCGCGCCTGACGTGGGCGGCTTCCAGCGACGCGGACGCGGCACGTCCATCGAAACCAGCACAGGCACGTTCCGCTCGGTGAGTTCATCGGTAACCTTCCATGCTTCCTGGCCGCCCACGATCACGGGTGTGAAACCAAGCTCCTCGCCCAGCTGAAGCGCGCGCTGGATTTCGGCTGCGGTATTTGCCATGAAGTACACGCGGCTGTCTCCGGCCATCACGCGCTGCAGTGCTGCGAAGTCCGGATCGGTTGCCGGCATGGAGGCCGCGTTTCGGGACCGTTCGTTGCTGGCCTGGATGACTCGTGCGCGCTTCGCGTCTTCGAATGCCTGACGCTGGAAGGCCATCACGGCGAAGAGCGTTCCGGGATAGGCACCCCGCCCGCCGCGAAGGCCGAACAGCTGACCCAGCTCCGGGTTCACGACCATCTGCGCGGGCACCTTTGCATTGGCGCGGAACACGACCACGGCTCCCTGCCCCGGCATGAGTCCGGCGTCAGGGTGAACCGCGGCGGCCACGACTCCCTTCTTGCGCTGGTCAGCCACGTCGCTGCCGGTGGCCTGGAGCACGTCTGCCACACGACGGTGCGGAGTGAAGCCCTGCAACTCGCGTGGCGGATCCCACGAGCGCACCTGCGCGCGATCGATCTCCGACTCGGGGAAGCTGAACTTGGCGGCGCCCTGCGCGTCCACGATTCCCGGGTACACCATCAGCGAGTCGCCCTCGAGCACGCGAACCCCGGGCGGGACGGATGCGTCGCGTGACATGGCTGCAATGCGGCCATTGCGCACGACGATGGTGACGTCTGTAGTTCGGCGCCCGTCGGCCGCGACTACGGTCACGTTGCGGAGCGCATAGGAGGATGGCTCCGGTACGGAGGTGTACTGTGCGTGGAGCGGTGCGGCGACGAACGGGAGGAGTGCCAGCGCGAACAGCGCCGGCGCCAGTGCCGTCAGTCCCGATCGCGCTCCATAGGTGCTTCGCGGCATCGGTACGGTGTCTGGTGGAGGATGGGTAATGCGAGTGGTGCGCCTGACGACAGCCAGGGCTCGCGACCGGCCCCAAATTACGGCCGCGCAGCGTGTTTCACCACCTGTCCGTACGCGAAAGCCCCGGATGTTGTTGCTGGAACGCTATCCGGGGCTGCTTTCCTGCACGTCTGGTGATGGTGTCGCTATTGCTGATCAGGCGGTGGCGTGGACGGGCGCACCTTGGGGGGCTCCGGTCGGCTCCGCTCGGCCGACGGCCTGGGCGACGGGCGGGACTGGCGAACCGGTGCCGGGCGCGCGCCGCCCGACGGACGTGCCGACGGCGGAGCCGGACGGGCTCCCCCGGACGAAGGTCTCGCAGACGAGGGGGCCGGACGCGCCGTACCACCAGACGATGGCCGTGTCGACGACGGCGCTGGACGCGCAGCACCCCCTGAAGGGCGAGACGGCGACGTCACCGGACGGCTCCGTTCCACTCGCGGTGCCGTAACCGGAGGCACAGACCGCGATTCCGGGCTCGGACGCGCCGATTCACGCACTGCCGGACGCGTTACCTCCGGTCGCCCCGCATCCGGACGCAGAAGCTCGGGACGCGCACGCTCCGTACGCACCGGTGCCCGCTCGTCCGGCTGCGGACGTGTGATCGAACGAGAACCATCCGTGGGCCGAACGGTTGCACCGGTCGAACCAGTACCCACATCCCCCGCTTCAGGGGCCGCGCGAAGCGGAGCGCCGCGCGCCTCACGCTCACCAGGGCGCTGCGCTGCGGCCTCGCGGCGCGCACGCTCAATTTCCTCGCGCTCCTCGATTACACGGCGCTCCGCTCCGTCCGTGGGATAATTCGGCCGACCAACACCCACCACCGGACGGCTCGGCCTCGACGGCGGCACACTCGGCGCCGGAATCACCTTGCCAGGCGGAATAATCGTGTCTGCCGGCGGGCGACCATCGTTACCCCCGGCAGGCGGGTTGTAAGGTACGTACCACCACGGCACCATTCCCCACCAGCCGCCCGTTCCGTACGCATAGTAGCCGTAAGGCGAGTAGCCGTAGTAACCACCATAACTGCGGTATGACGAGCGGTAGAACGGATCACACAGGCTGCCCGGCCTCCAGAACTCCTCGCAGTAGCTATCCCGATAGTAGGGATCGTTCTGCCTGTAGACGCCGCCCTCGGTGATCTGCCTGTAATTGCGTTCTCCGGTACGCGCGGTGAACCAGAAGCCAGCAGGCTCGCGGTCGAGCATCGCGATGCCCGAGAGACCCGCGTCGCGCGACGATTCGATCAGCTGCGCAACCGTTCCGCTGCCGGTGGCTCCGGCAAGTGCGTACGCGTCAACGATGTCGCCCTCGTCGTTCATGAACACGCGGAGCGCGCTCTCATCTCGCGCTATCATTGCCTGGGCTTCTTCCACTCCCGGGTCCTCAGCGAGCGATCCGAGTGAGGGCGATTCTGCCCAGCGCGGGAAGCACATCTCCCTGCGTCCAACGTCCAGGGAGGTCTGCTCGCTCAGCGTGAGACGCAGGCGGACACCGAACTCTTCGCCCGGCTCCAGGCGGTACAGGCGCTGATCGACCATGCTCGCGATGTCGCGTGCGAGCGTGGTGTCTTCCAGGCTTGTCTCGACTACGTGAAACTGATGCGGCCGGCCGGTGGCGCTGTAGCCTACCGACATCAGAATGGATCCGCGCGGTCGGTCCAGCGCATTCCACATCTGGTCAAGCTCGCCCTGCAACTCCTCCACGTTCAGAAGCTGTGCAGGCTCCGGCAGCTCCCACGGGCGCTCCTGGAGCACGCAGCTCATTGCGGGCGGTGGTGTCCACTCGCTGAGTGTGAGTGCTACGCGCTCGTTGCGGTCTCGAGGAACGATTCCGGGCGCGACACTGGCTGCCGTGATGGTGGAGCCGGTGTTGTAGGAGGAGGTGGTGGCACAACCCGCAAGCATCGCGACCAGCGCGATTCCCAGCAACGGTGCGCCGACGCGTGCGGGCGACTGCAGGCGGTTGCGGAGATCGTGACGATGCATGGGCATTACCTCTGGAAAGCGGGAGCCGGAATGAGCCCCACAAGTGCTACATACAGGCAGTATACGGGCCGTTGTTCTGCTCCGGCAAGCGCGTCTGCAGTGTCTCCCAGAGTGGACGAGTGCTCCTTACAGCACGTCCTGTCGAGGGGACGGGGTTGCTCTGTGGTTCGTCACGGGCTGCGCTGGCGTCGGCAGCGCCCCAACGCGCTTGCATCGGCCGTCGGATCCGAGGCTCGACCGGGTCACCGGCTGACCCGTCAGCCGCCGGCGCTTGCCAGTTGGGCTACCCGGGCGAGCAATTCGGGAGCCGGCATTCCCAGTGCGCCGCGCACGCTGGCATTCGCCTGCACCGCCACCGCTACGCGTATGTCCGGGAACCACATGACATCAGTTACATACCCCGGGAAGAATCCACTGTGCCCGAACGACTCGCCGGCGGACGTACTCCGAATGATGGTTCCGAAGCCATACCGTGCGTTCGGGCCAAGCCGGGCCGGTACGCCGGTCGTCATGGCGTTGAGCGAGGAGTCGCTCACCACTCGCCCGCCATCACCCCACAGAGCCGCGGCCCAGCGGGCGAGATCGGCTGTTGTGGATGCTACGCCGCCGCCGGTCCACTCGAACGACGGATCCATGGTCATGCGGCCATCGGCGCCAAGCATGGCATCGGCTCCACCGAACGGGTTGCCGGGGCCGGCGTAGCCCTGCGCCAGGTGCGGTACCACCGGACCTTCCACGGGGAACGTGGCCGTGAGGCGCAGGGGCACTATCAGTCGGTCTCTCAGCTCGTCCACATACTTCCGCCCGGTAACGCGCTCGATGACGAGGCCAACCAGTATGTAGTTCGTATCCGAGTATTCCCACCCTTCACCTGCAGCGAAAGGCGGCTCATCGCCGAACAGGTAGGCAATCTGCTCGTGCGGCTGCCACTTCCTGTACGGATCAGCAGTGAGGTCTTCGGTGAACTCCGGGTCGAACTCGTAGCGAACGATTCCACTCGTGTGGTTGAGCAGCATCCGGAGCGTCACCTCGCTTGCGTTAGGCAGCTGCGCAAACCAGGGTTCGTTTCCAATCCAGCGCGAGATGGGGGCGTCAACGTCCAGACGTCCTTCCTCCACCAGCTGCATGACGACGGCCGCTACGTAACTCTTGCCCACGCTTCCCTGCATGAGGGAGTGCGCAGTGGACAACCTCTCTCCGCGTGCGCTGTCGGCAAAGCCCGCGGTGAGGGCCAGCACCCTTCCATCGGGCCACGCTACCGCCAGTGAAATCCCCGGAGCGCGACTCTCCGCGAGCACGGAATCCAGCAGTGCAGCGATCCGTGATTCGATTCGGCTGGATTGCTGAATCGACTGAGCGGGAAGGCCGGGCGCGGCGGTGCCTGACGCGGCCTGCGCGCCTGCCATGACAGGGGTTCCAAGAAGGACACCTGATGCGATGAGGGTGATCCACCTGAGCCTCGATCCCGCCATATCACATCCGACTCGCGCCGCCACCCACTCCTTGCGCGCCCGCAGCATCCTGCGCGCCCGCAAGGCTCTATGCGCCATACGGAATCCAGATGTTCTTCACCTCGGTTGCATGTCGCAGGAACTCCCGACCTTCTCCCTGCGCCACATTCAGCCAGTCGCGTGAGGCATGCCGACCATCAGGTTCGTCGTCTGCCTCGCACCACGTGCGCTTCATGTTCGCGGCACTCGCATGCTCGACTTCGCGCACTCCTTCACGACTTCCAAAATACCAGATGCCTTCAACTTCATCGTGATCAACGAGCACCTTCGCAAGCGCGTCTCTCTCGCCGGTCACGATGTTCAGCACACCACCGGGCACGTCGGAGGTTTCGAGCAGCGGATACAGTTCGAGCGCCGCGAGCGGGTAGCGTTCCGACGGAACGAGCACCGTGGTGTTCCCCAGCGCGAGCGCAGGTGCAACGAGTGAGATCGCGCCGAGTAGCGGGTGGCGAGTGGGTGCAACGAGGGCGAGAAGGCCGACTGGCTCGTTCATGGCAAGCGTGACACCGCGAACGGGCACCGAATGTACCGCGCCGTCCCACTTGTCGGCCCAGGCAGCGTAGGTGAAGAGCCTCCGCACCGAGTGCTGAACCTCGCGTGAGGCAGCCTCTTCGCCGACCATTGCCGTCAGCGTGCCCGCAAGAACGTCAGCGCGTGCAGCGAGGTTCTCCGCCAGGTAGTAGAGGATCTGTGCGCGAAGATGCCCTGTAGACCTTGCCCAGCCGGACGCGGCTGCCCGCGCAGCCGCCACGGCGTTTCGAATGTCCTTGCGGTTGCCTTCCGGCACCTGCGCTTCAGGCTCACCCGCCGCGTTGAGCACCGTGCGCGAATAGCCCGAATCCGGGCGCACCTGCCTGCCGCCGATGAAGAGCTTGGGAGTTCGGTCTATGTCGAGGCCCGAGCGGGGCGATGAACCCTCGCGCGCGCGCGACACGGCCGCAGCGCCAGACGTGGCTCCGTGGCTTGACCCGAACGTACCGAACTCGCCGCTGCCCGTCATGACTGAATCAGCTTCGCCAGGCTCACCACCAAGCACGGCGCGCTTCCGCTTCAGGTACTCGAACATCCCTTCCCTGCCACCCTCACGACCGAAGCCGCTCTCACGATAGCCGCCGAAGCCGGCCGCCGCATCGAACATGTTCGTACAGTTCACCCATACCACGCCCGCCTTCAACCGCGGCGCAACGTCCAGTGCCAGGTTGATGTTCTCCGACCACACGCTGGCTGCCAGTCCGTACGGGGTGTTGTTCGCGAGCGCAACGGCCTCGTCAGGGGTCCGGAATGTCATGGACACCAGCACCGGGCCGAATATCTCCTCCTGGGCAATCGTGCTGGATGGCGCGACTTCAGTGAACAGTGTTGGCGGATGGAACCATCCTTCGGCAGGACACGCCCATGAAGGCTGCCACATGGCTGCGCCTTCGTCCACACCCTGCTGCACGAGTCGCCTTATACGCTCCAGTTGCACGGGCGCGACGATCGCCCCCATGTCCACCGCCTTGTCCAGCGGCGATCCCACACGCAAGCGCTCCATTCGCGCCCGCAGCTTCTCGTGCACGCGACCGGCGATTCCCTCCTGTACCAGCAGCCGCGAGCCTGCACAGCAAACCTGACCCTGGTTGAACCAGATGGCGTCTACCACCCCTTCAACAACACCGTCCAGGTCAGCGTCCTCGAACACGATGAACGGGCTCTTGCCGCCAAGCTCCAGGCTAAGCGCCTTCCCGCTGCCCGCAGTTGCCCGACGTATCTCGCGACCAACCTCGGTTGATCCCGTGAACGCAATCTTGTTCACGTCCGGATGCCGGACGAGCGCGCTTCCCGTGCTGCCGTCTCCCGCCACGATGTTCAGCACTCCCGGCGGCAACCCTGCCTCGTGCGCAAGCTCCGCAAAGCAAAGCGCCGTGAGCGGCGTATACTCGGCAGGCTTCAATACAACCGTACAGCCAGCTGCAAGCGCCGGCGCCACCTTCCACGACAGCATGAGCAGCGGGAAGTTCCAGGGGATTATCTGCCCCACGACTCCCGCAGGCTCGAAGCCGCCAAACTCCGACTCCGCCAGCTGCGCCCAGCCTGCATGGTGATAGAAGTGCCTGGCGACCAGCGGAATGTCCAGGTCGCGTGTTTCACGGATGGACTTGCCGTTGTCCAGCGTCTCGAGCACGGCGAGCAGGCGCGCATTACGCTGAACCGTGCGCGCGAGCGCGTACAGGTGACGCGCCCGATCGTGCCCGGAAAGCGCACTCCACGACGGAAGCGCGGCGCGTGCGGCGTCGACTGCACGGTCAACGTCTGCGCTGCTGCCCTGGGCCACACTGGCCAGGCGGCCCGCGGTTGCGGGGTTCGCGACGTCGAACAGCTCAGCTCCCCGGGTGCTGCTCCAGCCGCCGTCTATCCAGTGGCCGAAAACTCCACCATGCTGCTCGATCCACTCCAGCGCAGCCGTCGCGCTCTCCGGGGCAGGCCCGAACGACATCGTCTCGAACAGCTCGGCGACTTTTGACATGGGCATTAAGCTAGTGGGCTGAAAGCGGGAATCGAGAGCATTGCGAGCTGATCCGGGCCCTTATCCTGGTACGCAGAGCCGGCTTCAGCAGTGCCATCCGCCCCATTCGAGACGTCACTCGCGATCCCATCCGGCCGCCTTGCCGTATAGTGCAGGCGAGGTGCCCGCGGCTTCTACCGCGCCAGTCTCATGGCCGCGCCAATCAGCACCAGGGCAACCAGACCGTTCACCCTGGCCATGAGCGCTGCCTGACGACGAAGGCGCAGCGCCTCCGGGGAGCCTGCCTCCAACCTTCCGGCCCTCGGGCCAAGCACGAAATCGTGTGCTCCGCTCAGCACGAGCATGACGGTGACCGTCACCAGCTTCACTGCCAGCGCAATGCCGGTTCCCGTGCGCCAGAAAGCGGAGTTGCCGAGAACGTCTGACGCAAGCAGACCGCGCACATACAGGATGTATGTGCCTGTAACGAGCAGTATTCCTATGGCTGTCCATCCGGCAGTTCGGAAGCGTTCGCCGAGCATGCCGAAGAGCCGCTGACGCAGCTCCGGCGGCTCAACCTTTCGCAGCACGGGTGCACCCACTATTCCGAGAAAGAGGATGCCGCCAAGCCAGAAGATTGCGGAAAGGATGTGGAGTGCGAGTGCTGTCCAGTACACGTTTACGGCAGTGGGCAGGATGAGTGAGTCTGCTACGGGGAGAGCGCCTTACGACTGGCCGGGCCTGCTCACCGGTACGGTTTTCACCGTTCGCTTCCAAAGCAGGCGAAGCATCAGCCCGACGAACAGGTATGCGCCTAGCGCCGAGAGAATTCCACCGGCGGACAGGAGGGGTACTGCTCGCGGTCCGGCGTGCGATCGCCAGATGAAGCCTGTAGAAAGCATGAGCAGGCCCAGGTTCGACAGCCACCAGTGCACGCCTGCCAGTTTCCTGTTCCTGAGCGGCTTTCCCATGAATCGCGGCAGAATGTGGTACGCAACCCCGTAGATCATCATGGTTACGAACCCGAGCAGCGCCATGTGCAGGTGCGCAGTTCGGTAGATGACTGCCGGCGGATGTGCGGCCATGTAGGAGCCGAGCGTAACGGCGGCCGCGAGCCACACGAGGCTGGCGCGTACGAACCAGAGTGCAAACCAGTCCATCGTCAGGCGGGAATGGAGGTGCGCAGCGGCCGGCCGTTCTCGTTGTCGAACTCGAGGGCCGGCGCTGTCCGTATGAGCTGTGCTATGGTGAGGTCGGCGATGGACGCGCGTGCCGCTTCCTGTGCGGCGGACCATAGCTGGTGAGCGCCACAAGGATGTTCTTCATCGCAGATCCGGCCGCCGAGCAGGCACATTCCGCTGGTGCGCTTGTCGTCGAATGGCTCGATGAGCGCCGCAACGGTGAGCGTCTCGGGGTCCGCATTGAGCCAGAAGCCGCCAGCGGGTCCGCGCTGGCTGTTGGCTATGCCGAGGCGGGCGAGCTCGTTGAGTGTTTTCGACAGGTAGTTGCGCGGTGCTCCAAGGGCCCCGGCAATGTCATCCACCGGTACCGGTCTGCGATCCTCGACGCGTGCGAGGTAGAGTACGGCCCGCAGGGCATATTCTGCCGTTCTGGAGATCATGCGGCCGTCCCGCGCTTAATCAGCATCTTCATATGATGATTATCGCTGTTGAACGGGAGCCGGGCAAGAACTGCAGCTGGTACCGCGCACGGTTGGCCTGGGCTCAGTCCGTGAACGCCTGCGCCTGGCTCGCACGGAGCGACCCGAATTCACCTACACTCACGGCATCGGATGCCGGTACCCCGCACTATACCGCCCGGTAACGAAGTGCTCGAGCTGGCGCTCGATGTCCGTCAGCAACCCGCTCGCACCAAACCGAAACAAGTCGGCACGCAACCAGCGATTCCCCAACT
>DATGOL010000044.1:0-3742 GCA_035306065.1 Gemmatimonadales bacterium
GCGCAGCCCGTGAGCGGTGCGGTGGTTCACGTGCCCGGTGCGGCAGCGTCCGTTGCCACGGATGACGAGGGGCGGTTCGCGATTCCGGTGTCGCCTCACGATTCGGTGGTCGTGGTTCGCGGGCTCGGCTACCGCCCCGCCACCGTGAACCTCGGCGCACTCGGGCGCACGGACAGTGCGACGGTGATCCTCGAACGCGACATCATGGCAGCGCGCGAGGTTGCCCCGGGTGCGGTGTCGCAGGCCGAGGCTGCGCTGAGTGTGGTTCTGGAGGCGTGGCTCGCAGAGGGTGCATCGCCTAATGACCCTCGGGTGTCGTCGTCTGCCGGTTGCTGGGCGCTGGTGGGCGGACGGGTGCCTGGTGCGAGCGAGGGGGTGCTGTTGCGGTTGCACGGTGCGACCGGTGGTTCAGGCCGTACGTGGGTGCCGCTGGGTTCGGACTCGCTGCTCGTGCGGCTGGCCGGTTCGAGCGAGCTGCGCCTGGAGCGCAGCGGTGACCGCCTGGCGGGCTACACACGCAGGTCTACGATCGCAGGAACGGCGAGCGTGGCTATCGAGTTCGCGCGTGTGACATGCCGGGACGACGAGTGAACTGACCGGCCCCGTCAGGCCGTACGTCCCGGTGGGGTCACGCGCCTGCGTGCACTTCCGGTACCGGGGGTGCCGACGCCACGGGAGCCTCACGCCTCAATGCACGCATGACGGTTCGGCCGGTGGCCAGCGCGCCCAGCATCACGTACACGTAGAAGGTGTAGAACCGCCACCACACGAGGGACGTTACGAAGGCGGCCGCCGGGATCACTCCGCCCAGCGTCGCCTTGAATGCCACCTCGATCAGGCCGCCGCCGCCCGGTGCAGGCGCCACGGCGCCACCGTACAGCAGCACCATCGGCCAGAGCACCAGGGGCGCGAGCGACACCTCCGGCGCCATGTACAGCACCAGGATGGGCAGCAGGGAGAGGCGCAGCATGACGTTCGCAACCGCCATGAGCAGCGACAGGAACAGCGGGAAGGGGCGCGCGTTTCGCATGGCTGCAACGCCGGCCCGAAGCTGGCGCAACGACCTCTGCACGGTGCGCCAGTGGCCGGCATGGAAGCCCACTGACTTCACCCACTTCGGTGGCGGACCACTGGCGTTGTGCCGCGAGAGGAGCATGCCTGCTGTCGCCGTGCCCAGAAGGAAGCTGGCGTAGGCTCCCACCACCCCTACGAGCCCGCCCACGATCGCTCCCTGCTCACGGAAAACGAAAGTGCCTGCCACCGCGATGATGGCCAGGGAGAGCATGGACAGGAACAGCTCGCAAAAGAGGATGATCAGCGCATTGACCGGCTTGATCCCAGCCTGGGCGAGCACGAAGAACCTGGCAGGCTCGGCACCGGAGCGTGCCGGCGTAATGGAGCCACCGAAGTCGCCCGCCAGGGACATGCGCGACGAGGTGGAGAGGCGGATGGGGATGCCGAGCGAGCGGGCTGCGAGCTTGATCTTGAGCGCCCGGGTGAACACCTCCGCGGCTACGGCTCCGAGTGCCAGCAGGTGAGCGGTGACCGGCAGCTGGATTGGAGGTCCACCCTCGGGCCAGCTCGTGACCACGAGGTAGATGGATACGCCTATGACCGCCGCAAAGGAGAGGGCGACGAGCAACCAGCGCCTGGGTGTCACGAGCGGAATCCTTCCATGAGCGGGAAGTAAGGTAGCCCGGAACTGGCGCGTTTGCGAGGCGAGCGCTGGCATTGCGCCAGCGATTGCTGTGGTTGGAAGGGGCCAAACGGCAACGGGCGCCGGACGATGAAAGCTCGTCCGGCGCCCGTTGCCGCCCTGTTCGGGCGAGGTTGCTGCTGTATTACGAACCCGGGAACAGCGCCTTCTCGATCTCCTTGCGGAGATCCTGGAAGTGAAGCCGGGTGACACGCTGGTTCGTGCGGCCGATGGCCGTGCGAAGCTGCTCGTCCAGCGTAATCAGCTCGCCGCGCGCGAGCGCGCGAACGTCGTTCGAGCCGGGTGTCGGTGCCGTCTGACCGAATGCTGCGGCCGCAGCACTGACCGGCGGCGGCGAAATCTTGCGCGCCATCGCAGCCACGTAGTTGCGCTGCAGCTGGCGGCGCACCGGGTCTACCGTGATGGTTCCCGCACGCAGTTCGCTGAAGATGCCGTTGCGAACATCTCCAAGGAACGTGGTTACGGGATAGGCGTCACGCGGGCCTTCGATGAGCTCGAACTCCACCAGCCGCTGGATGCGATCGTCTGCAAGCAGCAGGTTGAGCACGTTGGACTGCGCACTCGACACGCGACTGGTTGCGCCGTCAGGCGAGATGCGACGCAGGATGTCTGCCTGCAGCAGGTAGTCTGGCGTGGTGAACGCATTTTCCTGCAGGAAGCGAACTGCACGCTGCTGTCGCTCGCGCGGCAGCGGCGTGAAGCGCTGACCGGTGCCGTAGCGTTCCTGAGTTTCCACGCCACCCGGGATAACCGCTACGTGACGCAGCTCGGTACCCCACTGCCCAACGAGTCGTCCGTACAGCTCCGTAACCGTCTCGTAGCTCTCGCCGGGCTTTTCAGCGGCCGGAAGGAGCATTGGAACCAGGCGCTTGATGTTGCGCAGGCCGAGTTCGGTTGCATATACGGCATCGTGATCACCCACGGCCTCGGTAATGCTGCCGGGGTCGGCGCTGCCAGCACCGCGAGTGGAGAATCGCAGGTAGGAAGCGGTGTCCTGCATGCGCGCCCAGCGATCGAGCGTGGGCAGTTCCGCGTCAGGCGTGAATGCAGCCGGGATGGGCGAGTAGCCCCACATGATGGCAAACTTGTCGTAAGGCCCGATCTGCGGAATCAGCAGCTCCGGCGGAATGGAGTCTTCGGGCTGCGCCACGTAATTGAAGCGCGAGTAGTCCATGAGCGTGGGCGTATGCCCGTTCATGCGACGCAGGAAGCTCACGCTGCGAATCGAATCCACGGGGTAGGTGGAGCTTGCCTTCATGTTGTGCTGCAGGCCAAGCGTGTGGCCAACCTCGTGTGCAACCACGTACTGTACCAGCTCGCCCATGAGTGAATCGGGGAGCGGGAGCGTGCGTGCCCGCGGGTCTACAGCACCAACCTGCGTCCAGTACCAGCTGCGCTGCAGGTTCATGATATTGTGGTACATCTGCACATCCGCCTCGATGATCTGGCCGGAGCGCGGGTCGTGCACGTGAGGGCCTACGGCGTTCTCGGTCGTGGAAGGAAGCCAGCGGATTACCGAGTAGCGTGCGTCTTCCGGTGACCAGTCGGGATCGACGGACGGGTCTGGTGCATCACGAGCCACGATTCCATTGGTGAAGCCGGCTGCCTCGAAAGCGGGCTGCCACTGCTCGATTCCCGCCTTCACGTAAGGCACCAGCCATTCCGGAGTGGCGGGGTCTACCCAGTAGACGATGGGCTCGACGGGCTCGGACATCGCCGCGTTAGGATTGCGCTTCTCCAGCTTGTAGCGGGTGATGTACCGGCGACGCTCGCTGCGGTGCTCGGGGCGCGAGAAGTCCAGCTGGCTCACCGTGAAGAAGCCAACCCGGTCATCTGCCACACGCGGCATCATCGGCTCAACCGGAAGCTCCACCATGCTGTAGTGCATGAGAACGCTGGCGGCACCCGGCGGAAGCGCTGCAGGCCCGAACGGCGAACGCTGCTGCGTCTGTCCCGCCGGCGACTGCGGGACGTTTATCGTAACCGTTGCACGCACCTCCACGTTCGTGGGGAAGCTCGCAACGT
>DATGOL010000045.1:0-6461 GCA_035306065.1 Gemmatimonadales bacterium
AGCTACGGCTCTCCAGAGGAACGGCGGCCCCGAATTGCTGGTGGGGCACAGCGTGGCTGCATTCAAGCGGGCTGGTGAACGTCCCTAGTGGGCTGTAAACGAATATAATTTTACAGCCCACTAGCCCGTTCGGAACAACTCCATGGCGCGCGCATAGCGCTCGGTGAGCAATCGCCTCACGCCCTCGTACTTCTTCTGCTCCAGCTCCGGATCCTCCTGCATGATTCGGTCGGCTGCAGCGCGAGCGCGAATGAGCAGCTCCTCGTCGCGAAGTGGGTCTGCTACGCGGAACAGCGGTTCGCCGTGCTGACGTTCGCCAAACAGGTCGCCCATTCCACGCATACGCATGTCCTCACGCGCGATCTCGAATCCGTCTTCGGTTTGCGTGAAAACGCGAAGCCTGGCCGCTGTCTCATCACCCACGTCGCCCAGCAGGATACAGTAGGACGCATCCGCCCCGCGTCCCACGCGACCGCGAAGCTGGTGCAGCTGGGACAGGCCGAAGCGCTCGGGGTGCTCGATGAGCATCACCGTTGCGTTAGGCACGTCGATGCCCACCTCGATCACCGTAGTGGTCACCAGCACATCCAGTTCACCATCCCTGAACCGACGCATTATGTCGTCCTTCTCGGCCGATGGCAGGCGTCCGTGCAGCAGTGCCGTGCGACGTCCGAGCAGAGGTCCGGTGGAGAGTTCCTCGTGCGCGGTGGTGGCTGCCCTGAGATCAGTCTTCTCCGACTCCTCGATTACCGGGTAGGTAATGTATGCCTGACGACCCCTGTCCAGCTCCCGGATCACGAAGTCCAGAACCTTTTGACGGGCAGTCTCCGGCCGGTGCGCCGTGGTAATCGGCTGCCTGCCGGGAGGGCGCTCGTCCAGGATACTGATGTCCAGGTCTCCATACAGCGTAAGGGCGAGCGAGCGCGGGATCGGGGTTGCGCTCATGAGCAGCACGTCCGGCATCTCACCCTTGGCGGAAAGCGCCGCACGCTGATCCACCCCGAAACGGTGCTGCTCGTCCACGATGGCCAACCCCAGCCGGGCAAATTTCGCGGATTCCTGCACCAGGGCGTGCGTACCCACCACGAGCAGCGGACCAGGCTCCGCCATTCGAGCGAGCGCCTCACGTTTTTCGCGCGCCGTAAGCCTTCCCGTAAGCAGAACGGGTTCGATCTGCAAAGGATCCAGCAGCCTGCGGAACGTGTTCATGTGCTGCTCGGCAAGCAGCTCGGTGGGTGCCATGAGCGCAGCCTGCCGATCGTTCTCCATAACGAGCAGTGCCGCGAAGAGCGCAACGATGGTCTTGCCGCTTCCAACGTCGCCCTGTAACAGGCGGTGCATCCGCCGCGAACTGCACAGGTCTCGCACAATCTCGCGAATTGAGCGGGACTGCGCGCCGGTTAGCGAGAAAGGCAGGTTCTCGCGCAGGGTGGTTGTGAGCTGTCGCTTGTTCTCGTAGGCGAAGCCCACGCGAGCAGCACGCGCCTCACGATTGGCGCGCCGGTGCAACAGCTGCACTGCAAGAAGCTCCTCGAATGCAAGACGCGACCGACCGCTGAGGGCGTCCGCAAGCGACGCCGGCCGGTGAACCATCTCCAGCGCCTTCTGCAGTGGAGGGACTCCTGCCTCACGAAGAATCTCCGCCGGCAGGTATTCCTCGACATGGGGCAGCAGCTGATCGAGACAGGTTTCAACGAGCGACCGCAGCTGCTTTACCGACAGCCCCTCGGTTGCAGGGTAAACTGCCAGCACCTTGCCGCCCTGCCCTTCATCCTCATCCTCGCTGCCCAGGTTCACCCACTCGCGCGGCTGAAGCTGACGACCGTGAAAGAAGCGCACGTGGCCGACCACCAGCAGCGTGTCACCCTTGTGAATGGTTCGGTCCAGGAAAGCCTGGCCAGGCCATGCGACCTCGATCATTCCGGACTCGTCTCGCAACACTGCCTGGAAGATGCGGAGCCCCTTCCGTGTGGGCAGCACGCCCTTGCTCACCACCGTGCCGAGCACAGTGGCATCCATGCCGGGCTCGATGCTGTTGATCCTGGAAACAGTGCTCGCGTCTTCGTAGCGACGGGGCACATGGTAGAGCAGATCACCGGCCGTGCGAATGTTCAATCGAATCAGCATGTCCGCGCGGCGCGGCCCAACTCCCGGCACGTAGTTGACCGGCGTGTCGAGGTAGAGTCGCCGTCCGGCGCCTGACGAGGACGAGCGCCTGCTCCCGCCCGAGCGCGAGCTCACCCCTCCAGAAGCTCCCTGCTGAATGCGGCCGGATTGAACTGACGAAGGTCTGCCGCCGATTCGCCGGTGCCCAGGAACTTCACCGGCACATCCAGCGCTTCGTGCACCGCGACAACCACGCCGCCCTTCGCCGTTCCATCCAGCTTGGTAACCACCAGGCCGGTGACAGGCACGGCGGCCGCGAACGTACGTGCCTGCGAAATGGCATTCTGTCCGATGGTGCCGTCCAGCACCAGCAGCGACTCGTGCGGCGCGCCGGACAGCCGCTTGCCGATCACGCGGTTGATCTTCTTCAGCTCGTCCATCAGGCCCGCGCTGGTGTGCAGACGACCAGCCGTGTCCACGATGATCACATCCACGCCCCGGGTGATGCCGGCGTCCACGGCATCGAATGCCACGGACGCCGGATCGGCGCCGGGGTTGCCGCCTACGAACTCAGTACCCGCACGACTCGACCACAGCCTCAGCTGATCGATGGCGCCGGCTCGAAAGGTGTCTGCGGCGCCCAGGAGCACGGTTTTGCCCTGCTTGCGCAAAGCAGTCGAAAGCTTTCCGATGAACGTGGTTTTTCCGGCACCGTTCACGCCGAGTACGAGCACCACGGTAGGCCCTTCGTTGGCGAGGCGGAGGGTGGGATCACTGTTTCCCGCCCGCAGCGCCTCCTCGATGCCACCCTGAAGCGCTGCGAGGAACTCCGGCTGCGTCTTCACCTGCCCGCGCTCAGCGCGCCGCTGCACGTCACTCACGAGCCGCATCGTGGTTGGAACTCCGAAGTCCGCCTCCAGCAGAAGCTCTTCCAGCTTCTCGAGCGAACCGGCATCCACGCCGCCGCGCGCGAGCACGGCGACGTCCATCATTGCAACGTCTTTTATGCGGTCCCAGAGAGACCGTGCGGGCGTATCACCCTTTCTGCTGAATAGTCTGGCCATGGCTCACGGAAGCTAACGCAGCCGTGTTTACGGCGTGGAGCGGTTCGTTGCGGTTCGGGCCCGATCGTTGGAAAGCCGCACCCGTACCATTACCGCAGCCCCGATCGCCTCCTCAGCAACCATTCCGTGCAAAGAAACGCCACCACGAGCAGGTAGAGCCAGCCAATCGATCGGGCGCTTCTGCGCGTCTGAACGACCGGCGCGGCACCCACCTCGCCGCTGGTTACGGTGGGGCGTAACGGCAGCAGTTCGCGCGCCGGATTCACCACGACTATTGCGCTGCCGCCGTTCATCTGCGCCCGCCAGCGCCCAGCCGAGAGCGGCGGGCTGGTGGCCACCGACTCGCCGGGCAGGAACTCGAGGCTGAGCGAGCTGGCAGACGTGTCGGACTCCAGCGCCTGCTGATCCACCGACAACGAGCCGATTCGCCGCAAGGTGAGCTGCACGGTGGAGTCGGCGGCGCTCGTGCGGCGCCATGCAACTGGCTCGCCGGCACGCATTACCGGCTCGTCTGGCACCATCGCGCGCGGGTCCACTCGCTCGGCCGACAGCCAGTCGAGCAGCGCTCCCCAGAACGAACCGTACGCATTCACACCCTCGCCACCGCGGAACTCCCACCGCCAGAACCCGGAAGCAGCCACCACGGCCCGCCTGGGCTGCGTTTCCCAACCCGCTACCGGCGAGGCACGCTGAGCGCCCCGGTTGCGAGCCAGTTCCAGGCCGCGCCAGCTTCCGCCGCTCGGCGCTCCTGCCAGAGAGAGCGGCGCCAGGCTGTCCCAAGGCACACCCGAGAGTGCGGCCGAAAGCGGAGAAACGGGAGATCCAACCGGATACCATTCGCGTGGCGCATCGCCCGTGGGTACCGGCATGAGGAGCAGCGCTCCACGTGAGGCTTCCGCCGGGCGTCCGAATACGCTGGTGTCTCCGTGCAGCACCACCAGCGGCGCCGCACGCACAGCGGCACGAACCGCAGCCTCGGCTACCGGTGCAAAGCTTCCCTCCTCGCGCCACGCACCCTGCGTCACGCGCAGGTAGGCCCGTGTGGGGAGCTGCGACGTGCCACGCAATACGGCAAGCAGTCCGCGAACGTCGTAATCCGGCGAGGTGGACACCAACACCGCACCCGCAGCCGGCGAGATGCCAATGGCAACACCGAGTGTGTCGTTTGCCGGTACGCCGTCAGCCAGGAACGAGTCATCGGTCACCAGCGACGCGAGCAGCACGTGCTCGCCATCTGCGCCGCTTACCGGGAGCCTGACGACGACCTCGTTCTCACCGAACTCGCTCATGGGCTGCAACCGAACCAACGCCCTCGAGCTTCCGAGTTGCACCGCAAGGCTTCGCTCGGGTGCACCGGCCGAGCCGGCGGCAATGGCAACGCGCACGTTGATCGTGTCACCGCTCACTGCTGCAGGCGGTGCCTCGAGCGCAACCACCGCCATGTCGGGCTGACGATCGGCGCCCAGCACCTCGACGGTCGATCCTCTCGGAAGCCGTGCAAGAGCTTCGGCATTCGAAACATGCCCGTCTGTGAGGATTCGAATCGGCCTGCCTGACGCCGCCGCACGATCGGCCAGGGGGGCCACGCTGGACGAGACATCCATCGGGTCCAGTGGCGGGCCGTCTGCCGTGCGAACCGAGTCTCCAAAGAGAAGTACGGAGTCCGCAGCAGCAGCCGCGGTGCGTGCGGACTGCCATGCTTCATCAGGCAGAGTGCGCCAACTGCGCGACGCATCCAGGGCAATCACCGGCTCTTCGCCCCCGGCGCGGCCCACCGGTGCATCGAGTACGAGCGCCACCAGAAGTGACGCGGCGAGCCAGCGCAGTGCGGCGGCAGCAATGCCTGCCGGGCTGGACGGCAGTGCCCACACGTACGAAGCGGCGGCGAGGATCATCCCCGCCGCCGCCGCTATCAGCCATGTGGCTGCGCCGCTCACTCCTTCACAGCCAGCCGCACAGATCCCGTGTCAGCAGCGTCGAGCGCTGCGATGAGGGCGAGGCGCTGTGCATCGAATGCCGCACGATCACCCGCTGGAATCGGCTCACCAGCCTTCTCCTGCAGGGCGGTGCGCGGATCGCGCTGCTTGCCGCCAACGAGCACCTCGAAGTGGAGGTGCGGACCCGTTACCAGCCCGGTCATGCCCACGTATCCGATGGTCTGACCGATGGTCACGCGCGAGCCCTTCTTCACCCCGCCCGCGAAGTTACGCAGGTGCGCATAACGGGTGACGTATCCGTTCGCGTGCCTCACGTCTATCGCGTTACCGTAGCCGCCGTTACGGCCGGCGGAAATCACGATGCCGTCTCCGATCGTGCGAACCGGAGTGCCCTGCGCTGCGGCGTAGTCCGTGCCTGCATGCTGCCGCCAGGTCTTGAGCACCGGATGGAAGCGACGCCCGAAGTTGCTGGATA
This sequence comes from Gemmatimonadales bacterium, assembly GCA_035306065.1. GTDB lineage: Bacteria > Gemmatimonadota > Gemmatimonadetes > Gemmatimonadales > Gemmatimonadaceae > JBBQHX01. The sequence continues at coordinate 5,583 of DATGOL010000045.1, forward strand.
CGCGCCGGAACTCCACCGGGGTGCGCAGGAAGGCAGCGCGCAGCGACTTGCCCTCTTCGTCAAAGTACTTGCCTGTTGCGGTTTCGCTCTCGTAGCGGTAGGCGTAGTGCTCCTTGCCGGACAGCGTTACGGAGGCAACGAGAACCCTTCCGAGCCGCATTGCCCCGTTAGGTGCCGTGGCGCGCTCGAAGAGAACGCGGAAGCTGTCACCGGTGCGCAGGTCACGGCTCATGTCCATGCGATACTCGAACACGTCTGCAAGCGACCAGGCGAGTTCGGCGCGCTGCCTGGAAGGCAGAAGCTCCGCCGCCACCTGATCGATCGCGCCATACAGAGTAACGTCAATGGTGCCGGTTACCACAGCTGTGTCGGTTGCCCAGGGGAGGCGCTCCTCGGAGCCGGTCCAGGCGCCGTCTGCACGAGAGAGCCTCACGAGCCGGTCTATGCCCAACTGCACCACGACTTCGGACGGCACCGAGTCTCGCACGCTGCCGCGGAAGGTGACGGGAATGCCCGCGGGTACGCGCCGAAGATCCAGATTGGCCGCTTCCTTCAGCGCATCGAGCACCTGGAAGCCCGCAACTCCTGCATTCGCGAAGAGCACGCCCAGTGACTGGCCGCGCCCGAGTGTGTCTACCCGCTCAACGAGCGTGACGGGCATGGCCTCCATGGCAACGACCGCATTCTCGGACGACCCTTCGGAAAACTCCGGCGGCGACGCCCTGAGCGCCGCCGTTACGAGAAGGGCCACTACTCCGTAAGCGGCCGCACGTGCAAATCGCTGGTTCATCAATCCATCTGTCTGCGGATAAAGGTCGGGATCTCCATATCCGTAAGATCCTGCCCTGTCCGGGAATCGTTTGGCGCACGGGGTGCGCG
>DATGOL010000046.1:0-8570 GCA_035306065.1 Gemmatimonadales bacterium
CAACAGCCCAACCCCGCCTGCTGCAGCGTGAACCAGGCACCTGTCTCCGGCGCTGAGGGGGTATGTGGACGTGGCGAGATAGTGCGCTGTCATCCCCTGAAGCATTGCCGCAGCAGCCACCTCCGAGCTCACACTCTCCGGAACCTCCACGGCGCGTGAAGCAGGTATCCGCACGAATTCAGCGTACGACCCCGCAACTCCTGCCCATGCAACACGAGTATCGACCATGGCGGCAGGCACGCCCTCGCCAGTTGCTACAACCGCTCCCGCGCCTTCCTCCCCGAGCGTGAACGGAAGCTGTACGGGATACTGACCTGATCGCTTGTACGTGTCTATGAAGTTCACGCCGCACGCGTGAACACGAACGAGTAGCTCGCCACGATCGGGTTGCGGAACCGGCACGTCTTCAATTGCGATGCTCTCCGGCCCGCCCGTGGTGTGAACACGTGCGGCGCGCATGGTGGCCGGCAACTCGTCAGGTAGCGTCATCACTTGTAAATCAGATTATGAAATTCAGAGCGGCGCCCGCCGCTCTCCGTTCACGACAAAAGGGACACCGAGGTACTCCGGAGGTGTCCCCTTAAAAATCACTCCACGCCAGTGCACCGCTCAGGCGCACACCACATCACTGGCCTGACGCCTGATTTCGCGAGGGAATGACGCGCGGCAGCTGCGGATGTGTGATGAGCGGGAACTCTCCCGTGAGCGACTCGAGATAGGCAACCAGGAGGTTCACCTCTTCTTCCGTGAACTGGCGCTGCAGCTGTGCACTGCCCATGATGGCCACCGCATCGTGCAGCGTTGCAGCAGAACCATCGTGAAAATAGGGCGCCGTGAGCGCTACGTTGCGAAGCTGCGGAACACGGAACACGTAGAGGTCTTCCGGCCGGTCCGTGACTGCCGCACGACCGATATCCTCGCCGCCCTGCACGTGGCTGAATGCGGCGTACCCCTGGCCACCGAGCAGCACACCGTAGTGGCAACCCAGGCAGCCCGCCTCCTGGAACAACGCAAGCCCGGCCTTCTGATCTGCCGAGAGTGCGGTGGTGTCGCCCTCCAGGAAGCGGTCGAACGGCGCACCCGGCGTGAGCAGCGTCCGTTCAAAAACCGCTATCGCCTTGGCCACGTTGTCAAAGGTTAGCGGGTCTGTCTCTCCGGGGAATGCTTCACGGAAGTACGGCTCATAACCCGTTTCCCGAAGACGCTCAACGGCTTCCTCGGGAGTCAGGTCCATCTCAACGTGCGCCTGAATCGGTCCCTTGGCCTGCTCTTCCAGCGTAGGCGCCCTACCGTCCCAGAACTGTGCGCTCAGGAAGGCTGCGTTGAACACCGTGGGGCTGTTTCGCGGGCCTGTGCGTGCCCCTTCGCCAATGGCAACGTCTCGCGCGTCCACACCGGCTGCACCAACCACGTGGCAGGTGTTGCACGAGATGGTTCCCGAGCGGGAAAGCTTGGGCTCGAAAAACAGCTTGTGCCCCAGGTCCACGCGTTCCGGAGTGCTGGGATTGTCTATGGGATCTGGCGCCGAATCGGGAAGCACGGCAAAGAGGGGTGAGAGTCCCTCCGGGCGGCTTCCCGTGCTGGTGGCTGCGGAACCGTCAGGCGCCGGATCGCCGGTGCAGGCGGCAGCGACAGCAAGGACTGCGATTAGCGAAACCGACCTGGCAAACCAGGCCGGGCGCGAAGCGCGCGGAGTGGTCATACAGTGCATGGGAATCCGCTGGTTCTCGGCGACCCTGACTTCCGATTGGCAGTCTCGGGGTGCGCCGTGTAGTTGTAATACGGAAGTTGGCCCGCAGTGCGTGCGGTCTCAAGCGGCAAAGCTCGTACCGAGGCGTAGGGGATCAGATGATACCATAGCTTGACACAGCGAGCGACCTGTGGAATACTCCAGTAAGCTACTTACCGGTCAATTGCTTTCTGGAGGCCCACCACCGATGAAACGCTCGCCCTCTGACCTCCTCCAGGGGTCCGTGGAGATGCTCATACTGCGCGCGCTGGCTTGGCAGACGATGCACGGTTACGCAATCGCACGGTGGATTGCCTCTCGAACGGACGACGTTCTTTCAGTGGAAACGGCCGCTCTCTACCAGGCGCTCCACAGGCTGGAACGACGCGGGCTCGTTGCCGCATCCTGGGGAGTGTCCGAAAACAACCGCCGCGCCAAGTACTACGAACTCACGCAGGCAGGCAGGCATGCACTACGCGCTGAATCTGAAACGTGGCGGCTGTATGCGAGTGCAGTCGCGCGTGTACTGGACCCTGCCTGACGCCGAGGATACCGATGCCTAGCGACCGTCCGCAGTTTTCGCTCCCTTCGCGCAACAATCGGCGCATGCAGGCGGACCTCGACGAGGAACTCTCCTTCCACAGGGAGATGCGCGTGGACGACCTGAAGGCGGCAGGACACTCACAGGCAAACGCCGAACGAATGGCAGACGACGAAATCGCCTCGGCCGCAGCCGCACGGCGCAACATACTCCGTGAGGACCAGGGTTCGGAGTTCACAAGGCGGCGGCTCCGCCTGGCGCGCGAAACCATGGAAGACGTGAAGCACGCGTTGCGCAGCCTGCGCCTCGCGCCCGGAATGGCACTGCTGGTGATCTTCACACTCGCCCTCGGGCTCGGTGCGAACGTTGCAATCGTCGCCGCGGTAAGGAGCGTGCTTCTGGCGCCGCTACCCTATGCGAACCCCGACGAACTGGTTTCGGTTTACCGCACACCGCTCAACGCTCCCGAGCAGGAAGACGCTGTCGCGCCAGGCAGTTGGCAGCTTTACGATCAGCTGGAATCCTTCAGCAGTGTTGCTGCCTGGATGCAGGGTGGCCGCGCCATGGACGCAGACGATGGACCGGTTCCGCTGGAAGTCGCCTTCGTCAGCTCGAACCTCTTCAGCACCCTGGGCGTACAGATGCTCCTCGGACGCAGCTTCCGGCCTGGCGAAGACTCAACGGGTGCACCGAGCGTCGTAGTGCTGTCCCATCGCACCTGGTCCACGCACTTTGGCTCGGACAGCACTGTAATCGGGCGCCAGGTCCTGCTTGGAAACAATCCCGTTGAGATAGTGGGTGTGTCGCCGAGGGGGTTTTCGCTCCCCGGACGCTCGCACGAGCTGTACACGCCTTTGCAGCGGGACGCGCTGCTGGCAAACCCGGAGTTGGCGCAGAAGCGGCGTTTCCTGCGACTCGTGGCGCGTCTTTCGGATGGAACCGGGTACGAGCGTGCTGCAGCGGAGCTGCAGGGCGCAGCGGCGCGTGAGGCGCTCGACTGGCCGGAAGCGCACGAAGGCTTTACGGCTCAGATTCGGCCGGTTCGCGAAACAGTCCGCGGTGGAGTTCGAACTCCGCTGCTTATGCTGCTCGGTGCGTCTACCCTGGTGTTACTGATAGCCTGTGCGAACGTGGCAGGTGTGCTCCTCGCGAGAGCCATAGTGCGACGGAGAGAACTCGCCATTCGATCGGCACTCGGCGCCGGAAGGGGCCGCCTCACGCGCCAACTGCTGGCTGAGAGCGCGGTGCTGGCCGGGCTTGGTGGAGCAGCCGGAATTGCGCTCGCGTACGCAGCCACTGCTGGCCTTCGCGTGCTTACCAACGGCATGATGCCACCGGAAACGACCATCTCACTCGACGGGAGCACAGTTCTCGTATCCCTGGGCGTCGTGCTGATCAGTGGTGCGCTTGCTGGTGCTGTTCCGGCTCTTACCGCAGCAGGCGCCACCATGCGAACAAGCCTGATGTCCGGACGCGGAGACTCAGCGGACGGCTCGCGCCAGCGCGCTCGTGCAGCACTCGTTATGGTGCAGACAGCCATGGCGGTGATCCTCCTCGTTGGTGCCGGCCTGCTCACGCGGACGCTGGTGGCGTTGAACCAGGTGGACCTGGGCTACCAGGTGGATGGAGTACTGGTGTTTCGCGTGAGTCCCCCGTTCGACCGCTATCCTGATGCTGAAGCACAGTCTGCATTCTTTGATGAACTGCACGTGAGGATTGGTGCCCTGCAGGGCGTTCAGGCAGTTGGACACACAGGAATTGCTCCACTCAACGGCCCTCCAACGTCATCACTTGCAATTGACGGCAGGCCTGCGCCCGGCGCGCGGCTTCCCGAGGTAAACCTTGGTGTTGTGTCCGACGACTACTTCGGGGCCATGGGCATTCCGTTGATTCGCGGTCGGGTGTTCGGGCCCGGTGACGTTGGCGATGCTCCAAGTGTGGTGATTGTGAACGATGCGCTTGCGCGGAGATACTTCCCCGAAGGTGATGCCATCGGTTCGAGGATCAGGCTTGGGCCGGACGAGTCCGCCGCCTGGCGGACGATAGTTGGAGTGGTGGGCGACACGCGTGAGGCTGGTGCGGACGCACCCGCGGCGCCCATGGCATACGAATCGTCCAGACAGCTGCCGTGGGGGTCTGCGGAGCTGGTGGTTCGTGCGTCAGGCGACCCGCTGTCCCTGGTACCTGCGGTGCGATCTGTTGTGCGAGACATGGACGATGCGCTGCCGCTGCTGGGGGTGCGCGCGCTGTCCGATGTACTGAGCGGTACACTCGCGCCCCGGCGCACTCCAATGGTGCTGCTCCTTGCATTTGCGGGGATCGCCCTGGTGCTTGCATCAGTGGGTTTGTATGGCATTACGGCGTACCATGTAGCGGCCCGTACGCGGGAGATCGGCGTTCGTGTAGCACTCGGCGCCGCACGAGGGAGTGTGCTGGGTCTCGTTGTGCGGCAGGGGCTGAAGGCTACGGTGCCCGGGCTGGTTGCAGGCCTGATCGGTGCTGCATTCCTGTCGCGGCTGCTGGGAGTGCTGCTCTACGGCGTGCAACCGCTGGATGCAATTACATACGTGGCGGTGGCGCTGCTGCTCCTGGCCGTGTCGCTGGCTGCGCTGGTGGTGCCCGCTCGTCGTGCGCTGAGGATTGACCCGCTGGTGGCGTTGCGGTCGGAATGAAGGAGGCAGTAGATAGATCACGGGTGACGGTTGACTGTTCACTGACTTCCGAAACAACGGATGGTCGGTTCTGCCGAGTATAGTGGAGGCGCCTCCGAGGGTGCTCGATGGTCGCAGCGCGCCTGTCGGCTCCGGTTCGAACCGCTTAGATTGCGCGGTCTGGAGGGTTGGCAGAATGGCTATTGCACCGGTCTTGAAAACCGGCGTCCGCAAGGACATCTGGGTTCGAGTCCCAGGCCCTCCGCTCTGTTCTTGCGCCTTCATGCCTACCGCTACACGAGGCGACAGTGCCGATAGTAGTCCTCCTGATTTTCGCAGTTGGCGTGGTATGCGGCGTTGCCATGTCGGTGATGCGGCGTGCGGGGGATTCAGGCTCGCAGTGGGGCGGAACTCCGCGTCCACTTGAGCTCGAGCGTCGGCTGGCTCGCCTCGAGCAGGCGTCTGAAGACACCGCCCGGGCGATGGAGAGGCTGGAGGAGGGCCAGCGGTTCCTGCTCAGCGCCCTCACCGAACGTGGTGAGTCTTCCGAAGGAGCGCAACGCACGCTGGCTCCCGGCGAACACCGGCCGGTTTCTCCGCCGGAGACCCCATCCAGCCCGCCTGGCGAGCGCCGTAGCTGAGAGCCGGCAGGCCGTGCGAGCTAAGGAGCGTCGGTATCTGCTTGCACATCGAACCCCGCTGGGCCCGACGACGGATAACCGACGACCGACGACTGACAACCGATAACTATTAACCGCTTCTTGCTCGCCCACCCCGCAACTGGCTATCTTTCAAGGATAGGTGTCTTCACGCGTCGCCCGTGAATGCCACCCCTGGGAGAGATGGCCGAGAGGCTGAAGGCACCGGTTTGCTAAACCGGCATAGTGGGCAACCGCTATCGAGGGTTCGAATCCCTCTCTCTCCGTTTAGGGTCCGTCCTCGCGACGGACCCTTTTTTTCGCCCCTGCGCCTACAGGCTCACGCCTCGCGCCTTTGACGTAAGCGTACCGCCACCCGGTAATGTCCAGCACCTCTTCGTCCCCCTCCCCCTCTCCCTCTCCCTCCAGGAAGCGCACCGTGCACAGCCCGGCAGTTCCGCCGCGCGTGCGATTCGCGCCTTCCCCCACCGGATACCTGCATGTGGGTGGAGCTCGCACAGCCCTGTTCAACTGGCTGTACGCCCGCCACTACGACGGCAAGTTCCTGCTCCGCGTGGAAGACACTGATCGCCAGCGCAGCACGGACGAGAGCACCCGCGCCATCTTCGATGGCCTCCGGTGGCTCGGACTGGATTGGGACGAAGAGGTGGTGTTTCAGGGCGCTCAGCTGGAGCGTCACCAGCGGGATGCAGACCGTCTGCTGGAAACAGGCGCCGTCTATCGCTGCTTCTGTACGCAGGAAGAGCTGGCCGAGCGGCGTGCGGCGGCGGATGCGCGAAAGGAGGCCTTCAGGTACGATCGTCGCTGCGACCTGCTCTCACCAGACGAAGTAGCCCGTCGTGTAGCAGCGGGCGAACCTCACGTGCTTCGCTTCCGCGTGCCCGAGGGCAGCACGTCGTGGCCAGACCTGGTGCACGACGAGATCACCTTCCCCAACAAGGATGTGGAAGACTTCGTGATCCTGCGCTCCGACCGCACGCCGATATACAACATGGCGGTTACGTCTGACGACATTGCGATGGGAATCACCCTCGTTATGCGCGGTGACGACCATATCTCGAACACGCCCAAGCAGATAATGCTGTACCGCGCCCTCGGCGTGGAGCCGCCGGAGTTTGCCCACCTGCCGATGATCCACGGCACGGACGGGAAGAAGCTCTCCAAGCGCCACGGTGCCACCGCTGTTGGGGACTACCAGCATGCCGGCATCCTTCCCGGTGCCATGCGCAACTTCCTCGCCCTGCTCGGCTGGTCGCCGGGCGGCGACATCGAGGTGATGTCGCTGGAGGAGATGACCGGCTACTTCACGGTGGAGGGATTGCTGCGCAAGGCGTCTGTGTTCGACCCCCAGAAGCTGGAATGGATGAACGGGCAGCACCTCACGCGGGAGCCTCTGGACACGGTTGCGATGTGGGTGACGCCTGCCCTCGTGGAGGCCGGCCTCACGACGCTCGAGGAGCTGGACGAGCGACGGGAGTGGTACCACGGATTGCTGGACCTGTTGCGAGTTCGAGCACGCACAATCGGTGAGGTGGTGAAGCAGGCCAGGCCCTACTTCGAGGAAACCGTGGAGTACGACCCCGATGCGGTTGCGAAGCAGTGGAAGGATCCGGTAGCGACTGCGGGCACGCTGCGTGCGCTGCGCGAGACGCTGTCGTCCCTGGAGCAGTGGGACGCCGAGTCCATGGAAACCGAGACGCGCGCACTGGCCGAGTTGCGAGGCGTGGGAGCCGGGAAGCTGTTCCAGCCGCTTCGTGTGGCGCTCACGGGGCTGTCTGTGAGCCCGGGGATATTCGATGTGCTGCTCGCGCTGGGTAAGGAGCGGTCTCTGGCGCGCGTGGATGCAGCGATCTCAGAACTGGAACGGAGGCGTTAGGGACGGCTCGAAAGTCGGAGGCCTGTGACGAGTAGGAGCTTGGGGAGAGCGGACTCGTCACTTCAATACGGCATATACTCTGCTATTCTCGCAGTTCTAACTGAGCGTGATCTGCGGCTGCAACCGCAAGAGCCTCATTTGCTCGCTTCGTGAATTGAACCGCTCCGACCCACGGAGTAAAATTAATGGCTACGACCTTCTCCGACTCGTCACACACATCAGCAGACGCGAAGACTGCGCCTGTCTCATCACTGATTAGTCGCGTTTGTACCTGACAGTCAATGCGACCGCACTGTGTCACCGTTGCCTGACAGTTTCGGGAGGTCGTCCCAACGAGACAGGCGAAACCCTCGTGATTTCCATCCTCATCCTTGACTTGCACACATCTTTCGTTGCAGTCTTGCGCCTGAACTGTCTGTGGTGCAAGGAATGCGAGCGTAAAAACCACTGAAATCAAGGGCTAGAATCGCATGCTACCCTCCTTGAAAGTTCTTATGGCCCGCCTACGCGAGCACGGAACAGCACTGGTTCAAGACCGCTCTCCCCGTACCCCCAGAGATACCCCCGTACGGCATCGTAGCCGATCACGCCCCTCCATCCCTCTGGCAGCGCGACCTCACGAACGAAGCCACTAGATAGCGAATACAGGTGCCGCGCCGACTTCTCACGCTGTCCCAGTCCGGTCAGCAGGTACTCTTCGCCGATTGCGATCGCCGGGAGTGGTCGCGGAACATCTGCTCCAAGCGATGTAACTACCTCTGCGCCGCGTCTCTCGGTGACGTACGCATCGTCAGGCATGAGATCGATACGAACTGGTGAATCGAATCTTCGCACCAATGTTCCATTCGGCAGATACTGGTAGATCTCGAACGGGAGCTTTCGCACGAAGAAGATCGTACCCTTCGGACCGGGCGTAACGCCACCCACGCCCCAGGCCTGCGCGTTCTCCTGACGCCTGACTACTGGCGGCTCCCCGAACGACCGCTCATGGTCCAGTTCCGGAGAATAGACGTGCACAGCGCGTCCAGCCCCCCGCGAGAAGTCGGCGAACCCTGAGAGAACCACCCGGCCGTCATTAAGTACCAGTACGCGTTCAGGATTACTCACAGGCGGC
>DATGOL010000047.1:0-11000 GCA_035306065.1 Gemmatimonadales bacterium
GGCACGCGCAGAAGCTGCTCCAGCGGCGCCCGCAGTACCTCGATCGGAAACAGCTCCGGGTGGGCGAGCGCCCAGGTGACCTTCGGATCGTGCTCCAGCGGAAGGTTGCCGTCGTCTCCGAAAACGAGCTCACCCCCATCGAAGCCGTACCGCCTCACGAGCCAGTCTGCCTGGTACAGCCGGTGCTCCCGCAGCACCGGAACTTCCTTCACCGACTCCATGGGAGTGTTCCGAATGGGGCGGAACGCACTGAAGTGCGGATGGTGAATGCCGCCGCTTGCGGCAATGCGGTGTACGGACTTCAGGATATCACTGTCGCTGTCCGGGCTGGCCCCGACCACGAGCTGCATCGTCATTCCCGCCGCACCACCCGGACGGAGCGGATCCTTCGGTTTGCCGCTCTCGGATTCTTCCCGGGTATGATTCACTACGGCGCGCGCACGCTCGAGCGTAACGAGCGTGTCTTCGAAGCGCTTCTCCGGGGCAATCGGTTCCAGGGATGCACCGCACGGTGTCTCCAGGTTCACCGACACTCGGGACGACAGCTCCACCACGCGCTCCACCTGCGCCTGTTCGGCTCCGGGAACCAGCTTCACGTGTATGTAACCCGTGAAGCGATGCTTGAACCGCAGTAGCTCGAGAGCCTCGATGAGCGCACTCATCACATGCGCAGGACTGCCCGGAATTCCAGTCGTTATGAAAAGCCCGCTGCACCAGCCACGCGCACGCGCCTCTAGGAATATTCGCACCAGTTCCGCCGGCTTCAGCAGCGTACGCGGCATTTCACGGTCGCGCCGCATGGGGCAGTAGTGACAGTTGAACGAGCAGGCGTTGGTCATGAGCACGCGCAGTAGGGTTGCGCGTCGCTGCGTTGAGCCTATCCGTACGTTGCGCAGGTTGAGCGGCCCGAGGGCACCGGCAGCGCGAACGTTCCGAAGGCGCGGCGGCAGCAGCGTGGCCGCGTCGCCGCCAGGTCCGCCCCTGCCTTCGCGATCGTCCGCTGCGAGCCCGATGAGAATGTCAAGTCTGGTTTGAAGGGGCAGTGACATAACGGCAGCTCGGCTCACTGGTCGTGGTTCCTGGTGCCCAATGGTACCGAATAAACCCCGAACAGGCAATGCCCGCCGAAGTCTCAGCGCCTGCCCGCCTTCACGTTCAGAACACGAACCGCTGATACACTGCTGCCGTTCTCCAGCACCATCCGGAGTTCGAGGGCATACTCACCGGGTGCCAGCGCCGGCAGTTCGAGCGTGACTTCGCGCGCGGCAACAGTAACCGCATTTGCGGCACCGATCACATCGCCCGCGGCAGGAGCGCTCGCGTCAGGCACCGTCGAGCTCAGCAGGTCGCTCCAGCTGAGCAGAGGAGGTGGCGATGGCGCGTTCCCGGTGATCCGGTCACCCAGCCGGCGGAGCCAGCCGCGCTTGCCTCCGTGCATAACGAGACTGAACTGTACGGGTGTTCGGCCTGGCGGCAATCCGTACGCTTCCCAGAAAACGCCCAGGCGGCCCGGCGCCTCAATGGTGGTACCGCCGAGCACGCGTGAGAGAACCTGATCGAGGGAAGTTCGATCATTCGCTGCAACTGCCTGCTGTGGCTGCAGCAGGAGCGGCACACTCAGAGCAATGCTCGAACCGTCCCATCCCGGCGGATGTTCGGCTGCACGTGCAATCCGGGCGGGCAGGGTATCGCGTTCTGTTGCGCCCTGAGCTGTCGCCTCCTGTGCAACGATTTCCGTGCTAACCAGCAGTGGTTGCAGCGGCGCCATTACGGTGAGCGTCACGCTTCCGGCGTTCGTGATGGTTGAATCCCGGTGAAAGCCGGAATGCGGGCCGGTGGACGCAGCGAGTCCGGCCCACCACGCAGTGCCCCGTGAGTCGGCAGGCATGGATGCCACCGAGAGCACCAGCGCAGAGTCACCGCGACGGAACAGCGTAACCTGCGCTTCTGCCCGCTCGATGGTGGTGGCCCAGATCGGCGAGTATCGCATGCGCGCTCGTGAGGCAGAGTGTTCCCAACTTGTGCTGCTGGCCAGCAGCGGGTGCAGAAGCACTTCATCGGTCGCGCTGAAAGCAAAGGCCGGCAGCGGCTCATGCCCCGTTACGTTAGGCGACGCTTCGCCGGTTCGAAGCGGCGCCCTGGTGTACTTGCGAGACCAGCCGTAGCGGAGCGCCAGTTCCGCCATGTCGCTGCTCCAGCGCATACCATACGGATTGCGCGCACCCTGCTGCAGCATGTTGTGGCTAAGTCTCGCGTGATATTCCGCGCGAAGCTCGTTTCCGCTTCGCGCATGCAGTGGCCTGGCAAGCCACCAGAACACTGCATTGGCGCTGTCGCGCGCGTCGCCGCACGGCAGGCGTGAATAGCTGCGGCGGTGCTGGCCACTCAATAGTACCGTAAGGTCTGTCCACTCGCATCGTATGTCGTCAGGCTGCGTTGCCAGCGCGCCGAGGAACACGCTGTCTGCTGCGCTGTCGTGCGACGAGTGAAGCACGAACGCCCGCATTGCCTCGCACCACCAGCCCGCAGCGCTGCACAGAGTGGCCTGCGCGGCTGCAGAATCGAGCTGGCCTTCCTCGATCAGATATCGAATTCGTTGCCCGAGTATCCAGCCATCGCCCGGCGAGCGACGCAGCGCATCAGCGAGTTCCTGCTGCAGTACGCGGCGTGCGTTGGACATGGCGGCCGGCTCATCTGGCATCTCGGTGCGGGTGTTCGGGTCGTACCAGTAGCACAGCCTGCCGATCCGTTCGTCGCACCCATCACCGCCGCCATGGCGCACAGGCAAGTGACGAATACGCGTGGCCTCGAACCGCGCCTGTGCGCGAACTGCCTCGTGAAGGGCAGCTGCAGCAATGTCTCCCTCATCCTGCGCGTGGAGCGCCGCCAGGGGCAGGAGGATGAGAGAGACGACTATTGCGAACCCGGTGCGCCGGGGCGAAGCTGAGGTCACGATGGAAGGAGGGTGGCTGGTTCAATGCCAGTCCCGCACGCCAGGAGTGGCGGGTGGTCACTCCGCTTTCTATCGGGCTGAACTGTTACCTGCGACTCTGTACTTCCGGTGCCGGTTGGCCCATGCTGTGCAAATGTTGCGGTCATCATGCCGTCAAACCCGACGTCAGCCCGCAGCGCCGCTGCGATTACAGGATGCCGGAGTAGCTGGATGAGTTCGTTACGCTGCGGTTTTGCTACAGCGAAAGCGTTGCGCACCCGCATCAGTGGAGTGCGTGCGCGGTGCGTTCCGGCAATTGCGTGTGCTGCGTCGCTGCTGTTCACCTCGGCTGCCTCGGCACAGGGTGACACCGTCTCGCTGGCGCTGCATGAGATCCATACGGATCGCGGAAGTCAGACGGACACTCTTGGGCCGGCTGAATCACGCGCTGTTGCCAAGGTTGCGCGGGAGGCGCGCGTACTCAAGGCCATTCTGAATGCAGGTCTGCCGGAAGTGGACATGAGGCTGGGCGAGATGCCTGCGTTCATGTCACTGAATCCGTCGATGATAGCCCGTTCCGGCGTGCTTACGCACCCGTATCGGCTGCCGGGTCCGGGATGGAAGATGATTGTCCAGACGAGTTACGCGAACATCATCGAGTACGACCATGCGCCGGATGCGCGGCACCTGCTGGATGCGGAAGTAGCGCGTGCGGAGGTTGGCTTGCGGAAGGACATCGGCAGGAATGTGTGGGTGTCGGGTGCGTTAGGCGCATCGCTGGCAACCTCGGGGAAGCTCGATGGCTTCCTGGACTGGTATCACGGATTGATCGGCTTCCCGATGCATGAGCGCGAGGCCCGGCCTGTCAATCAGTTTGCTGACACCCTGGTTGTGGGGGGCAGGCAGGTGCGTGCCAGGTCGTCAGGCGGGGCGAGCCTTTCCGATGTGCGCGTCGAGGGCGGTTACAGGTGGTCGCCGGATCTCCAGACCGTGGTGAGCGTGACACTGCCCACGGCGCCGGTGTCGAGCCTCGACCATCGTGGAGTGGTGTCGGTGAGCCTCGCGCAGACATTGCGCGGAAGGTTCGGCGACCGTGTGGTGATGGAGTTTTCCGGCGGGGGCGGGTACACTCCTCGAACCGGGCCGATGAGTGAGATGCAGCGTCGCTGGAATGTGGGCGGAAGCTTCGGAACCAGGCTCCGCATGACAGGCGGTCACTCCCTGTACGGGATAGTGTTCTATCATTCGGCGCCATATTTCGGCACCGGCCTGGCAACGCAGGATTCCGGTGAGCTGACCACGGACTTCGGCTACGTCTTCCGCAGTCGAAGCGGGCGTGAGCTGCGCCTCGGGCTTACCGAGGACATCTATCGCCTGGACCAGGGCGTGGATGTGGGATTGAGGTTGAGCGTGGTGTGGTAGGCAGCAGGTGAACTCGTGTAGCGGGCGGGCGCGCATCCGTCCCGGCGCTCGTGATGCTGCACGATAACTGCCTGCTGCCTGTCACATTCACGCGATCATTCAGGCGCCCATGCCGCGAATGATCCGATCGCCGAACTCGCTCGTCTTCACCTCTGTGGCGCCTTCCATCAGGCGAGCGAAATCGTACGTAACCTGCTTTTCCGATATCGCCTTGTTCAGGCCATCGATGATCAGGTCTGCGGCCTCGTTCCATCCCATGTAGCGCAGCATCATCTCACCGGAGAGAATCACCGAACCCGGGTTGACCTTGTCCTGGTTGGCGTACTTCGGTGCGGTGCCGTGCGTTGCCTCGAAAATGGCGTGGCCCGACACGTAGTTGATGTTCGCCCCGGGCGCGATGCCGATACCGCCAACCTGCGCAGCGAGCGCGTCGGATATGTAGTCGCCGTTCAGGTTGAGCGTGGCGATCACATCGTATTCCGCCGGGCGGGTGAGAATCTGCTGCAGGAAGGCGTCTGCAATGACATCCTTTACGATCAGGCCGTCAGGCAGCCTGCACCACGGTCCGCCATCGATCTCCACTGCGCCGTACTCGCGCTTTGCCAGCTCGTAGCCCCAGTCGCGGAAACCACCCTCCGTGAACTTCATGATGTTGCCCTTGTGCACGAGCGTAACGCTCTTGCTGCCATTCGCGCGCGCATAGTCGATGGCTGCCCGAACGAGACGGTCGGTTCCTTCCTGCGACACGGGCTTGATGCCTATCGAGGACGATCCGGGGAAGCGAATGGATTTCGCACCGAACTGCGTCTGCAGCAGCTCCACCAGGCGTTTGGCCTCATCAGTGCCGGCCTGGTACTCGATCCCTGCGTATATGTCCTCGGTGTTCTCGCGGAAGATCACCATGTCCACGTCCTGCGGGCGCTTGACGGGGGAGGGAACACCATCGAACCAGCGAACCGGCCTGACGCAGGCGTACAGGTCCAGCTGCTGGCGAAGCGCAACGTTCAGGGACCGGATGCCGCCTCCCACCGGCGTGGTGAGCGGGCCCTTGATTGCCACGAGGTGGTGCCGGATGGCTTCCAGCGTATCGTCAGGCAGCCAGGAGCCTACGGCGTTCTTGGCCTTCTCGCCGGCAAGTACTTCGAACCACACTATCTGCCTGCTGTCTCCGTACGCCGCCTTCACTGCGGCGTCAATCACGCGCTTTGAAGCGCGCCAGATATCGGGACCGGTGCCGTCTCCCTCGATGAAGGGAATGACCGGCTTGTCCGGAACAGACAGGCGACTGTCACTCATGGTGATGGTCTCTCCCTCGGCGGGAGGCGTGAGGTGAGCGTAGGACGGCGCTTTCGAGGTGGCCATCGTTGGGCAGTCGAGTTGAGTGAGGACGCGTGCGCATCTGACCCTGCATGCGCAGCAACGCGCGGAAAGGCACGCACCGCGCAGGTTCGTGCTACCGGCCGCAATCTGGCCCGCGCCACGCAAGTGGGCAACTGCGCTGGCAGCTTCCGGGTAACCTTGGCATTGCTGCGGTGTATGCCCACGCGCGCGCTTGCGAACGCGCCGCAATACGGATAGACGTTGAACAGCCCCGCCCTTCCTCCGGCCACCTGAACACCGCCGGTGGCATCTCCAGCGCCGCTCCACAGGCGTATTCATGCGAAGCACTCCGGTAAAACTTGCCCTGCTGACGCTCCTTGTCGGCTGCACACCACTCGCGCCCATCACTACCGATGTAGCTCCGGCCGAAACTCCGTCCACCGGCCCCGTACCAGCCCAGACGTCGGGAGCCACTGGAGCTGATGCGTCCAACACCCGAAACCGGCGTACGCCCGCCACTCGCGCGTCGAACAAGGCCTACATACGGCTCGACCGGGCACCGATGGCACTGCCGGAACCAGCCCGCGAGTTCCGGGGCGTATGGGTGGCGAGCGTGTCGAACATCGACTGGCCGTCGGCACCCGGGCTGAGCACGGAACAGCAGCAGGCCGAATTACGCACCATCCTGGACCAGGCGCGCGACCTCGGCCTGAACGCGGTAATCCTGCAGGTGCGTCCCGCAGGCGACGCCCTTTACCCGTCAACGATCGAGCCGTGGTCCGAGTACCTGACCGGCGTTCAGGGTCAGGCACCATCGCCGAGCTGGGACCCGCTGGCGTGGGCGGTGGCCGAATCGCACGCGCGCGGTCTCGAGCTGCACGCATGGTTCAACCCGTTCCGTGCAAGACACAGCTCTGCGAAGTCCGCGGCGGCGCCAACACACATCAGCAGGGCCAATCCGTCCCTGGTCGTGAGTTATGGAACGCAGACCTGGATGGACCCGGGCCTGAAGGCAGTACAGGACCGCGGCATACAGGTGGTGCTGGACGTCGTGAGGCGCTACGACGTGGACGGCGTTCACATTGACGACTACTTCTACCCGTACCAGGAGCGCGACAGCCGCAGGCGGCTCATTCCGTTCCCCGATGACCGCTCCTACGCTGCCTACCGGCGCGAGGGCGGCAGGCTGGCGCGCGACGACTGGCGCAGAAACAACGTGGACCGCTTCGTTGAGCGACTCTACCGGGAAGTGAAGGAAGCCAAGCCGTGGGTGAAGGTTGGCGTGAGCCCGTTCGGCATCTGGCGCCCGGGATATCCGGAGGGCGTACAGGGTCTCGATGCCTATGCCTCCATTTACGCGGACGCTCGCAAGTGGCTGAACGAAGGGTGGCTCGACTACTCATCTCCGCAGCTCTACTGGCCACTCGGCCGCCCGCAACAGGACTATCGAGCGCTGCTTCGGTGGTGGGTGCAGGAAAGCTCGCAGGGAAGGCACGTATGGCCGGGCAACTACACCAGCCAGGTGCAGCTTGGCCGTGTACCCGAGTGGACGCCGGAGCAGATTGGCGCACAGATAGCGGCTACTCGTGAGCAGCAGGGCGCGAGCGGCAACATTCACTTTTCCATGAAGGCGTTCCTGGCGGACGTTCGCGGCCTGTCTCCGTTCCTGAAGGGCGTGTACAGTGAGCCGGCGCTCGTTCCGGCCTTCCCGTGGCTCACCGCGCCGGCGGTGCCACGACCGTCGGTGGAAATCGAAGTGCGCGACGACCTGATGGGTGAAGTGCACATGAACTTCCCGCGGGATGCGCGCGTTGCCACCTGGGTGGTTCGCGCGAAATACGGTGATCAGTGGACAGTTCGCCTCGTGCCCGGGTCGCACGACGAGTTCACGATGCTCCGGCCAGTGGGCGACATACGAGTTCCCGAGCTGATAACCGTGTCGGCGGTTGACCGTGTGGGACGCGAGGGAGCCGCGGATGTCCACACACTGCTGATACCGTGACGGCGGGGGTGCCGGAGTGCAGGAAGGAGCGAAGCCATTGCACCGCGCGCCGCGCTCGCGACGCCGCCGACTCCAGTGCAGTACCCCGAAAATCTGCAGTTCCTGCGGCTGAACCCGTATCTTTGCCAGTCACAGCCGTTTACTTGCCCCAGTTCCGAATGGACATGCACATATTCTCACTGGTCTGCCGCGCAGTACTGTTGCCGGCCGCGGCGTTCCTGTTCGCCGCAGCCCCGCTTGGGGCGCAGGACACACTCCAGGGTGGCACGCCCACCATCCCCGAAAAGTGGAGCGTTACAGCGCCGCACGGCCCCACCACCGCGGTGGAATTCGAAACCAGCGAAGCCACGTGGATGAACGTGGACGTAAGCCCTGATGGCAGTACGCTGGCATTCGACATTCTGGGCGACATCTACACCATGCCCATCTCCGGCGGGCGAGCCACGCTGATACTCGGCGGCGCTGCATATGAGACCATGCCGCGGTTCTCGCCTGATGGTGAGAGAATCGCCTTCACGAGCGACCGCGACGGCCTGGAGAACATCTGGACCGCAAGGCTGGACGGCAGCGACCTTCGGCAGATTTCCAAAGAGCGCGAGCGGCAGGTGTCGAATCCCGCATGGACGCCTGACGGGCAGTACATCGTTGCACGCAAGCACTACCGCAACACGCGTTCGCTCGGCTCGGGCGAGATGTGGATGTACCACACGGGTGGTGGCGGCGGGCTGAAGCTTACCGACCGGCGCAACTGGGAGCAGAATGCAACCGAGCCGGTGGTCTCGCCTGACGGGCGCTATGTGTACTTCAGCGAGGATGTTTCGCCTGGCGGAGGCTTTGACTACAACCGCGATCCGCATGGCATCATCTACGTGGTGCAGCGCCTGGATCGGGAAACCGGCAAGCGCGAGTCCATTATTGCAGCCCCGGGCGGCTCACTGGCGCCGAACCCGTCTCCGGACGGAAAATCCATTGCGTTCATCCGCAGGGTAGACACCACCACCGTTCTCATGCTGCACGACATCGAGAGCGGCAGGGAGCGTGCGGTATGGAACGGCCTGGATCATGATCAGCAGGAAGTATGGGCCATCTTCGGCACGTACCCCGGCTACTCCTTCACCCCGAACGGCCGTGAGATCGTGATATGGGCCAGGGGCGGGCTCTGGCGTGTGGACGTTGCCAGCGGCAGTCCCACGCAAATTCCATTCACTGCCCAGGTAAAGCAGACGCTCACGGAGGCCGTGCGCTTCCCGCAGGAGGTTGCGCCGAACGAGTTCGACGTGCGCATGCTCCGCTGGGTGTCCGTTTCTCCCGACCAGCGTCGTGTAGCATACACCGCGCTTGGCAAGCTGTACGTGAAGGACCTGCCGAATGGAGCTCCGCGCAGGGTAACCCGCAGCAACGACCTCGAGATCTATCCCGCGTGGTCGCCTGACGGGCGGTCGCTGGTGTACGCCACCTGGAACGACAGCACCTACGGTGCAATCCGCACGGTAAGGACGGACGGAAGCAATGGTCGCGTTATCACCAGCGAGCCGGGACATTATGTGGAGCCGCAGTATTCACAGGACGGCTCGCGAATCGTATACCGCAGGATTGGCGGCGACAACACGCGCGGAATGCTCTACTCGCGTGACCGTGGCGTGTTCGTGATACCGTCATCGGGCGGTGAGGCAACGCTCGTTACCGAACAGGGCTCAACGCCAACGTTCAACCGCTCGGGCAACCGCATCTTCCTGAGTGCGCGCGAGGCCGGCAATGCGGCACTCGTAAGTGTTGACCTCAGCGGCGGCGACAGGCGTGTGCATGCCACTTCCCAGAACGGCGGACAGTTCACGCCGTCGCCAGACGAGCGGTATATCGTGTGGAACGAGCGCTTCAACGTGCACATCGCTCCGTTCCCGACAACCGGCCGTGCCGTGAATCTCTCCATGGGCAGTTCGGAGTATCCGGTGCGCAAGCTGTCGCGCGACGCGGGCTCCTACCTGTCGTGGTCTGCAGACAGCCGCAGGGTATACTGGTCGCTCGGACCGGAACTGTATCACCGCGATATCTCGGCAACCTTCAAGTTCGAGGCAGAGGACACCACGGCAGTCGCGTCAGGCCCCGAGACAGCAGGCGTGAACGTCGGCTTCAGCGCTCCGTTCGCGAGCCCCAACGGTACCGTTGCGCTGGTTGGTGCTAACGTCATTACCATGCGCGGCGAAGAAGTAATTCGTGACGCAACGATCGTCGTGACCGGCAATCGCATCGTTGCAGTTGGTCCGCGAGCGCAGGTGCAGGTGCCGTCGGGCGCGAGAACAGTTGACGTTGCCGGACGCTGGATCATGCCGGGCATCGTTGACGTTCACGCACACATTGGCGCGGGCTCGAGCGGCATTACGCCGCGCACACACTGGCCGCTCCAGGTAAACCTGGCCTTCGGTGTCACCACCATGCACGATCCGTCCAACAGCACGGACATGATCTTCAGCATGTCGGAGCTCATCAAGGCTGGTGAGCGTGTCGGACCTCGTATCTACTCCACGGGCACCATTCTCTACGGCGGAGAAGGCGGAGCGAAGGCCATTACGACGTCGTATGAAGACGCGCTCAGTCACCTGCGTCGCATGAAGGCTGTTGGTGCGTTCAGCGTGAAGAGCTACAACCAGCCGCGTCGTGATGCTCGTCAGCAGATCGTTGAAGCCGCACGAGAGCTCGAGATGATGGTGGTGCCGGAAGGTGGAAGCACCTTCTTCTTCAACATGACCCACGTGCTCGATGGGCATACCGGTGTTGAGCACAACATTCCGGTGGCGCCGGTATACAACGACGTACTGCGCCTGTGGTCAGCCAGCAAGGTTGGCTACACGCCAACGCTGATCGTCAACTACGGCGGACTGAACGGCGAATACTGGTTCTACCAGCACGACGAGGTCTGGAAGAACGAAAGGCTGCGTCGCTTCACGCCGTCGCGTGTGCTGGATCCGCGTTCGCGTCGCCGCCTGATGGCAGCGCCCGAGGACTACAGCTACGTGAACGTATCGCGTGCTGCAAAGGACCTGCTGGATGCGGGAGTGAAGGTACAGCTTGGCGCGCACGGTCAGCTTCAGGGACTTGGTGCACACTGGGAGCTGTGGATGCTGGAGCAGGGCGGCATGTCGCCGTTCGAGGCGCTCCGTGCGGCCACGCTCCACGGTGCCGAGTATCTTGGGCTCGACGGCGACATCGGTTCCATCGTGCAGGGCAAGCTGGCCGACCTCATAGTGCTCGATGCAGATCCGCTCGCCAATATTCGCAACAGCGAGTCCATACGTTACGTGATGATCAACGGACAGCTGCTGGATG
>DATGOL010000048.1:0-20263 GCA_035306065.1 Gemmatimonadales bacterium
AAACCAACAGTTCGTCCCGGGCAACAGGGGTTTACGATCCGAAAACCTTCCTCCCCCACGCGGCGTCGCTGCGTCAGCCTTTCGGCCATTGCGCAATATTCCCCACTGCTGCCTCCCGTAGGAGTCTGGGCCGTGTCTAAGTCCCAATGTGGCTGGCCATCCTCTCAGACCAGCTACCCGTCACTGCCTTGGTGCGCCGTTACCGCACCAACTAGCTGATAGGCCGCGAGCCCCTCCGCCTGCGCTAAAGCTTTCCTCCACAGTCCAGGTGGACCATGGAACGTATGCGGTATTACCCGGCCGTTGGGCCGGCTATTCCCCACAAGCGGGCAGGTTGCTCACGTGTTACGCACCCGTTCGCCGGTCACCCCCGAAGGAGTGCCCTCGACTTGCATGTGTTAAGCACGCCGCCAGCGTTCGTCCTGAGCCAGGATCAAACTCTCCAAGAGAGATGAAAAAAGCTCGACAAAACACTCGCGCGAAGCGCATTGCTACGCTTCGTTCTTGTGTCCGTGAATCTCGTGTATATCCTCTGACCGCCGCGCACGAGCACGGCGGATCGACGAGAACCTCGTCACATCGCTTCCCTCGATTGTCAAAAAGCTCTTCCAACCACCGCTTCAACAAGAAAGCATTTCCACGGCAGAACGAGAATAATAGCGCCACTAACCTCGCAGTCAACCCCTGTCTGCCACACAAAACACCGACTTCAAAACCAATCCCAAACCCCCGCCAACACGACCCAACCAATACTCCAATATAGCGACGCCGGAGGCTGAACCCCCGGCGCCATACCTGCCACTCACCAGCCTGCCCGATCGTCAGGCCGCTCCACCCGCCGTCAGGCTTCCCCCAACCACCAGGCGAACCGCACCGCCTGAGCTCCGGCTGCTGACTACGCCCGCCTGACGAACGACAGCACTCGCCACCCGGCCATCAGGCTCGTGAGGCCTGACGACCCTCAGTCGAAGTCCCGCACACGACCCGGACGATCATCCTCATCCTCATCGTCCACCTCATAGTCGTCGTAATCATCGTCGTCATCATCATCGTAATCATCGAAGTCATCGTCCTCGTCTTCATCATCGAGGTCGTCTTCTTCGTCTTCGAGGTCGTCTTCGTCCTCGTCATCCTCGTAATCGTCGAACTCACCATCCGCATCGTCGTCAAAGTTCCCGTCGTCGAGTGGCTCGTCCTCAGGATCGCTATCGTCGGTTCGACGTGGCGAGAACGCATACGGAGCAGGCATGGCGTACTCACCCACCACCACGGCCAGGGACGCCTCGTACAGGTCCGACATTTCCGGAATCTCCAGAGAGAATTTGTTAAAGGGAAGCTCGCTCGCGCTCGCGCTTCGCTTCCCGGTTGAGTCGTTTGCGTTCAATGACACTGAGCTCTCGCTTTCGCAGCCGGAGTGAACCCGGCGTGATCTCTATGAGCTCATCGTCATCGATATACTCGAGTGCCGCCTCCAGCGTCAACACCCTGGGCGGTTCCAGCTGAACATTCTCGTCGGTGGACTTGGTTCGAATGTTCGTCAGCTTCTTCTCCCTCGTCGGATTCACGTCCATGTCCCCGGGCCGCGAGTTCTCACCCACGATCATCCCGTCGTACACCAGGTCTCCCGGCGACACGAACAACGTAGCCCGCTCGGCCAGCCCCATGAGCGCAAACGCAACCACGTTTCCGTTCTCCATGGACACCAGCACGCCCCTGGTACGCCCTGAAATCGGACCCGCCCACGGCCCGTACTCCAGGAAACGATGGTGCATGATTCCCAGCCCGCGAGTGTCCGTCAGGAACTCGCCACGATAACCGAACAATCCGCGCGCCGGAATCCGATACAACAACCGGACCATCCCCTGCCCCGGGTTCTTCATCTCGAGCAACTCTCCGCGCCGCGGGCCAAGCTTCTCGATCACAGCCCCGAGATGCTCCTCCGGCACGTCGATCATCAGCTCCTCGTACGGCTCCAGACGCTCTCCACCGGCTCCAAGCCGCGTGATCACCCTCGGACGTCCAACCTGGAACTCGTAACCCTCACGACGCATCGTCTCCATCAGGATGGAAAGGTGCAGCTCACCTCTTCCAGACACGCTCCAAGTATCCGTGGCATCGGTGTCCTCCACCCTCAACGCAACGTTGCGCTCCAGTTCCTTCATTAGGCGCTCACGCACCTGTCGCGACGTTACGAACTTTCCTTCCTTGCCGGCAAACGGCGACACGTTCACCGAGAAGTCCACCGAGATCGTCGGCTCTTCCACCGCTATGCCTTCAAGCCTTTCCGGACGGTTGGGGTCGGTAACCGTAAGCCCGATCTCCACTCCGTCCAGCCCGGCCAGCGCCACGATATCACCCACCGCTGCGCTGGTCACCTCCCGGCGCTCCAGACCTTCGAAGGTGTACAGCTTCGTAACGCGCGCACGCTCCATGGGGCGCGTTGGCTCGAGCGGCAGCAGGGCAACCGCATCTCCCACGTTCACACTGCCGCGCTCGATTCGGCCAATTCCCAGGCGGCCCAGGTAAGGTGAGTAGTCAATGGTGGACACCAGCATCTGAAACTCGCCATCCGCATCACCAGTTGGCGGCGGAACGTGCTCGGTAATGGCGTCAAAGAGCGGATCCAGGTTGACAGGCGTTGCGTCCAGGTCCATCGTAGCAAGACCATCCCGCGCGGACGCATACACCACGGCCGCGTCGAGCTGTTCCTCATCTGCTTCGAGTTCGATGAACAGGTCGAGAATCTCGTCGTGAACGCGCAGCGGGTCCGCACCGGGGCGGTCGATCTTGTTGATCACCACGATCGGCGTTCTGCCGAGCGCGAGCGCCTTGCGAAGCACGAACCTGGTCTGTGGCATCGGACCCTCGAAGGCATCAACCACGAGGAGCACGCCATCCACCATTCGCAGGATGCGCTCAACCTCACCACCGAAATCGGCGTGGCCGGGGGTATCAACGACGTTGATCTTCGTGCCCTTCCAGCGAATGGATGTGTTCTTGGCGAGGATCGTGATCCCCCGCTCGCGTTCGAGCGGATTGGAATCCATCACGCGCTCCTCTACCACTTGATTCTCCCGGAAGGTGCCGGCCTGCCGGAGCATCTGGTCCACGAGCGTGGTTTTCCCGTGGTCGACGTGCGCTATGATGGCGATGTTGCGGATGTGCATGGGCAGAAAAAGTAAGTGCCACCCGAGTCCGGCCACCACCCCGCAGCGCAATGCTGCTCAGTGAGTGGAGGGACAGGAAAGCTTCCCGGAGGGCCGGGAACGGCACGCGGGGTGCGGCAACGGTATCACGTATCACCTTCACTCACACGCCGGAGGTTCCAATGGCGCAGGAAAGAGTGCCCGAGGCCGAGGATGCGGCCTACCCCACCGGACGCGGCTATGGCCACGACTACATGAGAGGCGGCGAAGTCCTGGGCGGATACGGTTACAGTGAGAGACCCGAGTACACGAAACGGCTGGGCGACGAGGAGCAGAGACCGAAGGAAGAGACGCGGGAGTAGAACGGGGACAGGTATTAGGTAACAGGTGTTAGGGCTCGCATTCTACCGGTCGTCTCTTCATGCCGCGATCGTGGAGCGCGCCGCGCAGACATCTCGATCTGTCAGCCCTAACCCCTAACCCCTTCCCCCTAAAACCTGTCGTTCAGGCACCCCTCCTCGGCAGCCGGCACCTCTCGCTCCAGCTGGATCGTCACGTGCCCTATGCCGAACAGCTTCATCGCCTCATGCGCATGCTCCAGCACATGCTGGTGCTCCGAGGGATTCGGCACCACGACGTGCGCACTCATCGCGATGAACCCGGACGTAACAGTCCATATATGAAGATCGTGGACTGACTCCACTCCGGGCAGCAATTCCAGCTGCTGCCTGACGGCCCCCGGAGAGATGTGCGCGGGGGTACTTTCCAGCAGCACGTCCACCGACTCACGCACCAGCTGCCAGGCACTGCGAAGTATCAGTGCGCTCACGAGCAGCGACGCGATCGCGTCCGCCCGCATGAAGCCGGTCTGCCACACGACCAGCGCCGCAATGACGGCTCCCACTGAACCAAGCAGGTCCCCAAGCACGTGCAGGTATGCACCACGAACGTTGAGGCTGCCCGAGCTGGACGGGTGAAGTATTCGTGCCGCTGCAAGATTCACCACCAGCCCACCCAGCGCGACCACCAGCATTAGCGGACCCACAACAGGCTCCGGCGTACGCAGCCTCACGATGGACTCCCAGATGATCCAGCCGGACACCACCAGCAGCACACTTCCGTTGAGGAAAGCCGCCAGGATCTCCCACCTGAGGTAGCCGTAGCTGCGCTCCGGCGTTGCCGGCTGACGGCTGAACCAGGCCACGAACAGCGAGAGCGAGAGCGCTGCGACGTCGGTGAACATGTGCCCGGCGTCTGCCAGCAGCGCCAGCGAATTCGCCAGGAATCCACCCACCAGCTCCACCACGAAGAACGTGGCGGTGATGATGAGCGCCCAGCGAAGACGACCCGCGTCGCCGTCACCCTGCAGCCTTACGTCGACATGGTGGTGACCGTGCCCGCCGGCATGCGAGTGCCCGTGCCCGCCTGCCTTCGAATGCGTATCACCCGCACTATGCGCATGTCCGTGTCCCGCGCCCATTACGGCCTGCCTCCATCTCCGCGCGCACGCTCTGCCTCACGACCGGCCAGCTTCGCACCCAGTTCGATCGCTGCAAGAAAGCTCGACGGATCCGCGATCCCCCTCCCCGCTATATCGAGCGCGGTTCCATGATCCGGAGACGTACGCGGAAAGGGCAGGCCCAGAGTAACGTTCACCGCGCTGCCGAACGACGCCACCTTGATGGCCGTCATTCCCACATCGTGATACGGCGCAATTACAGCATCGAACTCGCCGCGAAGCGCACGCACGAAAACGGTGTCGGCGGGCAGCGGACCCGTAACCCCGAGGCGCGCAGCGACCGGAGCAAGCACCTCGGCGTCTTCGCTGCCGAACCTGCCACCGTCACCCGCGTGAGGGTTCAGCGCACACAGCGCCAGCCTCGGCTCCGGGATACCGAACCACCGTACCAGGTATTCTCGCGTCACCAGCACGGCACTCTCCAGCACCTCGGGCGTTACCGCGTCAGGCACGCTGCGCAACGGCAGGTGAGTCGTTGCGAGAACAACACGAAGAAGCGAATCACCCGGGCGCGAGGGACGCGTTGCAGCGAGCATCATTGCAACTCGCGATCCGGTAAGCTCCGCCAGCATTTCCGTGTGGCCGGGGTGCGTCCAGCCACCCGCAAGGAGGGCGGACTTGTCCAGCGGCGCAGTTACGATCCCCTGCACCTCGCCCGCCATTGCCATTTGAGTGGCACGCTGCACTGCGAGCCCTGCGAGCCGGCCGGCTTCTGCCGCTGCCTCACGATCCCCGCTCCACTCACCCACTGCCTCGTTGGGCGCGGGCCCCGAGCCGGCTGGTCCAACTACAACCAGGTCCGCAATCGACCTCACGTGACTGCTGGCGAGCGCAGCTTCCACCAGCTCGGGACCGATACCGCGCGGATCGCCGAGCGTCACCGCGAGCCGCGGCCGACCCTCGCCAGCCACCTCGCTCACGCGCCCAGCACGTCCAGCATCTCGCTCACATGAATCTCTTTCCGGAGCTGGTCGAGATAGCGCCTAATGGTCCGCTCCTGCTGCAACTGGTCACGGATAACCCGCTTCGCCTCTGCCTCGGTCATCTGACCACCGAGCTCGCGCTCGAGAATCTGCATTACCACGAACTTGCCAAAAGCGCCGCGAGGGTCGGGCACAACGAACGGATCCACAACTGCCCCGGCCATGCTGTTGCCAAGTGCAGTTGCGTAAGGCGGCGGAAGCTGCTCGATCTGCAACTCGTTGACGAGCTTCTCCTCCGGATCATCGTGGTGGATTGCAACCAGTGAGTCGAACGACACACCTGAACGCAACGCCTCGGCTACACCCTGGGCTTCCACACGAGCACGCTCGACGTCTGCCGAGTCTACCTCGGCGGTGATCAGGATGTGACGAACCTTTCGCTCCGCCGGCTGAACGCGATCCACACGAATGATGTGATAGCCAAAGCTGGTTTCCACGATCGGGCTCAGCTGCCCAGGGGGCAGCTCGAACATCCAGAAGTCGAACGCCGGCACCATAACGCCGCGCCGGTTCCAACCGAGATCTCCACCATTGACGGCTGATCCGGGATCAGCCGAAAAGTTCCTGGCGGCTTCAGCAAAGTCGGCTCCCTTGCGAAGCTCAGCGAGAATGGAGTCCGCACGCGTGCGTGCAGCCTGACGAGCTTCCGGAGTTGGCTGAGGTGCAATTACGATCTGCCGGAAACTCACGGACGCCGGCTTCGGCGGAAGCCGGTCACGATTCTCGGCGTACGCCTGGTTAACGTCTTCCGCGCTTACCGTAGCGGTGGGAAGCTTGCCCTCCTCCTGTAGGACGGGCAGGAGACGCATCTGCAGCTGGTTGCGACGGAAGTCATCCGCGATGGTGCTGCGGTATTCCTCCGGAGTGCCGAAACCCTCGCTCTGCAGCGCACGCGCATACTCGGCATCGCTGCTGAAGTTCTGCCTCACGCGCTGCACCTGCTGATCCACCGCACGCGTGACTTCCTCCTCCGATACTTCGATGTCCAGCATTCGCGCCTTCTGCACCAGCAGTTGCGCTTCTATCAGTTGCAGCGCCGTTTCGCGCATTACGCGCTCATACGTTGCAGAATCCTCAGGAGCCTCGATGCGGCGCTGCGCTACCTGGTTGCCCAGTTCGCGCTGCACGTCGCTGAGCAGGATGGGCTCGTTGCCGACAACCGCCACAACCCGATTCACCAGCAGGGTGTCCGGCGTGACTGGGCTCGCAACCGGTGCTGCAGCAGAATCTGCTCGTACGGCAGAATCCGCCTGGGCAAACGCCGGCGTAGCGAAAACGAGGCAGAGCCCGAGAGCGAGGGCCGGCGAGCTTGGGGAACCGAAGGGAACACGCATTAATTCAGGATACCCGGGTTGGGCCACGAACGATCCCGGAGCGCGCCGAGGCAGGTATCGTACTGACACCTGCCTCGGCGATGGGCATTAACTGCCCTGTCCGGTGGAGTCTGCCGGTGCGCCCGGCATGGGCACCGCACTCTGCGGCTGCTGTGCGGCCCTGAGCGAATCAGCCTGCACACGCACACGCTGTGCAGCTTCGAGAGCACGGTCAATGCCTGCATCCACAATGCGCGATTCGTATTCATCACGAAGCGCAAAGAGGAGCGGTGGCGGTACCTCCACGAACTGAGCCTGCTGCGCCAGCAACGCTTCGACATACTGGTTCACGCGCTGTGCGGCCAGACGCTCGCGTTCCGAGTCGGACTGGGCGCTGTCTGCAAGCTGTGCCGGTGCAACGCCAAGTCCATTCCACGCACCCGTTATGGCTGCGGTGTAGGCCCGACGCATCTCACCAATCTCGGTACTGTCCAGCACCACGTTGGCGCTGTCTGCCTGCTTGGCGACGAGCTCGTTACGCAGGAAGAAGCGAATGATGTCCGGAGCTGCGGAGTCTTCCGCGGCAAGAATGCGCTCGCGCATCTGGGCCTGCGGCGGAAGAGCGATCACGTAACGCGCAAGCTTGCCAGCAGTGAACTCTCCGGCGGTGGACGAGGCGAGCACGGTGCGATCGTTAAGGTGGCTGTCCGCATCTGCAGCAACAGCCTTGACCTTGCGAGCGATGTTGGATTTCACATCGATGTTCGCACCGTCCTCGAGTCGCGCGAAGTACGTGCTCTCGGCCTTGAAGGCGGTCTGCTGCATGGCCATCTGCGCGTAGTCGTCCTTCACTTCAGCGAACGGCGAACGCATCACGATGTGGTATCCGAACTGCGTCTGAACGAGCGGTGAGATCTCGCCAGGTGCAAGAGCGATCACTGCACGCTCGAACTCCGGCACCATCTGGCCACGGGCAAAGATGCCGAGGTAGCCGCCCTGCTGCGCCGAACCGTCCGAGCTGTGACGCTGCGCCATTGTTGCGAAGTTCGATGGCGTTACCTGCGCACGAACCGACTCGGCCGCCGTGCGCACGGAATCAATCTGTGCCTGGCTGGCTCCCTGCGGAACGCGGAAGAGAATGTGTCGTGCGGCAAAGAGGTCGCCCTGGTTATAGCGCTCCTCGCTTGCTGCAACCGTGTCCGACTGCAACCAGTCTGCGCTCACCTGCTGCAGGTACTTCTGCGAGCGCACGTTCATCATGGCCATCCACATGGCAGAATCCACCACCGCGGGTGAGTTCAGTGAATCGCCGCGTGCTGAGGCGAGACCCAGCAGCTGGTAGTTGATCCAGAGGTCGGCAACTGTGCGGGCGACCTCCTTGTCGAGCGGAATCTCGGAGGAGCCAAGGAGAGTTGCGAAACGATCGACGGAAAGCTCCTGAGAGCCGGCGCGGGCCACAACGTCAACATGGGCGGTCATGGCTTCCCGGAAGCCATCACACGCCGAGAGGCCGAGGACGGCACCCGCCAGGAGCACGAGTTTACGGTTCATTGATGAATTGGAGAGTGACGTACAGATGGGCCGACAACGATACTTGAACAGAATTCGCGCAGTTGGTGTTCAGTTCGCTAGGCAGCCTGAGCCTCACCACGCATTCCACGGAGTGCGCGAACGAGCCCGTCGAGCATACCGGCGCCGCCGAGTCGCACCAGTTTCAGGGTAAGAGGGTGCGCACGACGCACCTCCGCCTGGAACTGCACCTCGTGGAATGCGGCCGAGAGCGCCTTCATTCTAGGTACGGCAGTGTCACGGAAGCTAATGCGGGCTTCGTTACCGCGCACCAGAATTCCCTCTACACCCAATGCGCCGCCCAGGATCCGGAGCGCGGCAGCCGAAAAGAACGCCTCCGCGGGAGGCGGGAGGGGTCCGAATCGGTCCCGAACTTCCGTACGCATCGCCTCGATCTGTCCGGGCTCCACCGCATTGGCCAGCCTGCGATACAGGTCCAGCTTGGCGTCCTGCGATTCCACGTAGTCGTCGGGCAGGTAGGCCGGCGCATCCATTGACACATCCGCCGGCTGAGGGCGCACGCTCCCCGCTTCCCGGGTAAGGTTCTCCACCGTCTCCTGGAGGAGCCGCATGTACATGTCGAAACCGACCGTGTGCACGAACCCGGACTGCTCAGGCCCCAGGAGGTTGCCCGCCCCGCGCAGCTCCAGGTCCTTGAGCGCCACGCGATAGCCCGAGCCAAGCTCGGTATGGTGCTCCAGAACCTGCAGGCGCTTGTCGGCCTCGGGATCGAGTTGATCGGGAACCAGCAGGTAGCAGTAAGCACGCCGGTGAGAGCGTCCAACGCGCCCGCGAAGCTGGTACAGCTGCGCGAGACCCAGCCTGTCTGCCCGGTTCACGAACATGGTGTTTGCATTTGGCACGTCCAGCCCTGATTCAACGATGAGCGTGGACACCAGCACATCCACCTCGCCGTGCACGAATCGATGCATCACCTCTTCGAGCTGACGCTCGCGCATCTGGCCGTGTCCAACCTCAACGCGAGCACGCGGCGCAAGTCGTTTCACATGGTCCGCCACGGCCTCGATGGTCTCGATGCGGTTGTGCACCATGAATACCTGGCCACCGCGATCCAGTTCGCGTGAAATGCCCTCGAGGAGCAGGCCGTCATCCCACGGCTCAACGTACGTGAGCACCGGAGAGCGATCGCGAGGCGGTGTCTGCATGAGCGTCATGTCACGCAACCCCGCGAGCGACTGGTGCAGCGTTCGCGGGATGGGTGTTGCGGTAAGCGTGAGCACGTCCGTCTCCACGCGAAGCTGCTTCAGCCGCTCCTTGTGCTTCACGCCGAACCGGTGCTCTTCATCCACCACGATCAGGCCGAGTCGCTCGAACTTCACGTCGGCGCTGAGCAGGCGGTGCGTGCCGATCACGATATCCACCTTGCCCTCCGCCAGCGCCTTGAGAACTGCCGCCTGTTCCTTCGATGACTGAAAGCGGGACAGCGCCTCGATACGTACCGGGAAGTCCGCGAGCCGGTCGCCGAAAGTTCGCGCGTGCTGATCCGCGAGAGTCGTGGTGGGCACGAGCACGGCAACCTGCCGGCCGGACTGCACTGCCTTGAATGCGGCGCGTACGGCAATCTCGGTTTTGCCATAGCCCACGTCTCCAACCAGCAGCCTGTCCATCGGTCTGGTGCGCTCCATGTCGCCCTTCACCTCGACCGTGGCGCGACGCTGATCCGGAGTATCCTCGAACAGGAATGACGACTCCAGCTGTCGCTGCCAGGCGGTGTCCGGCACATGCGGGGGACGTGAGGCGGTTTCGCGGCGTGCGTAGAGCTGGAGCAGCTCAGTTGTCATCTCCAGGATTGCCGCACGAGTGCGATCCCGCTGCTGCGACCAGCGCCTGCCCCCCAGCTTGTGCAGCCGTGGTGGCGGGGTATCTGCACTGTCATGCTCCGCTGCACGATAGCGCTCGATCTGGTCTACCCGGTACAGCGGAACGTTCAGCCTGTCGCCGCCCTCATACTCGATTACCGCCACTTCCACGGTAGCCTCGCGCACGAAGATGCGCTCGATACCGCGATAAATGCCAACGCCATGCTCCAGGTGCACCACGTAGTCACCGGTCTTGAGGCCGGTGATGGTTTCGAGTGATGCGGTCGCTGCATAACGACGCGCCCTTCGGATGCGGCGTTCACGACGGAAGATTTCGTGGTCGGTCAGTACGCGAAGCCCGGGGTCATTCTCCGATGGTGGCAGCACGAAGCCGCCGCCGAGCACGCCTACAACCAGCGCTGCAGGCGAGGGAGAGAATGTGTCCTCGTTAAGCAGCTCATCCAGACGCTCGGCCTGACCCTTGTTGTCGCAGAGGATCATGGTGGGCATGCCGTCACGCACCAGCGCCCTCAGCCTCTTGATATCGCGATCGATCGCCTCCGGAGGTTGCAGCGGGAAGCTGACGTCAGGCGTACTTTCGGCAGGTACCACCTGCACCGTTCCAAATGTCCGCAGCCTGGACGCGACTTCTTCCGGAGTCGCGAAGAGCTCGTCACGGCGGCGCACGTCTTCACCGCGCCTGCGCGCGATTTCCAGGTGACTCTGAGCCTCCTCCCAGGTGCGCAAAAGCTCCGGCTCCACGTGAACGGCCTGCGGCAGCACGAGCACGCTGTCCGGTGGGAAGAGGCCACTCAGCGTTACGCGTTCATATTCGGTTGACGTGGAGCGCAACGCGCCATCCACCGGCAGGATCAGGGCAAGGTCTGCATCGCGGGTCGATCGCTGGGTTACGAGATCGAAGTGCTTGAGTTCCACTATCTCGTCGCCCCAGAATTCCATGCGCACCGGCTCGGCCATGCCGAAGCCGTACACGTCGAGGATGCCGCCGCGCAGCGAGAACTGAGCCACGTCGTCCACCATGGGAACACGCGTGAAGCCCACGTCTTCCATGTGCCTGACGATATCCGAGGGCCGCTTCACGTTACCGCGCCGAAGCTCAAGCCTGGACTCCTGCACAGCGCGAGGCATCTGGGTGCGCTCGAGCAGAGCGCGAGGTGTGGTGAGCAGCAACTGCACCTCACCGCGGCCAATTCGTTCCAGGGTTTCGATGCGCTCACCTGCCACTTCCGCGTGCGGCTCCAGCTCGCCGAAACCCTCCCGCGGCGGGTACAGTGCAACTCCCTCGCTGCCGGTGAGCGAACTCAGGTCTGCAAGCCACCGTTCTGCGTCCGTAACGGTGTCGCACACCACGACCATGAACCGGCCGGGGTTCCTGCGTGCTATGGCGGCCGCAAGCACCACCGGTGCGGAGCCGGGCAGCCCTGAAACGGAAACGCTCTCGTTAGGAAACGGAAGCTTGCCGCCCAACCGGCGAAATGCAGACAGCTTCTCGATTGCATCCAGCAGGCTCGGAAGCGCCATCAGCCTGCCTTCTGAGCGCGCGTGCCTCGCGCGACTGCAGACTCGGCAATCAGGAGGCCGAGTGCGAGTACGAGCAACGGACCCGTGATGGAGCGTCCGGCGTCAGCCGTCCAGGCCCGCGCAGATATGGTTGCGGGATCGCTGCTCACCACTAGATCACGCGCACTGAAACGCGAACGAATCTCGTCTGTTGTCAATCTGTCCAGCACTGATTCCCGGGACTCCGGATTTACGACAAGGGCACCAACCCGTTCGGTGCCGCGAAGAAGAAAATACACGCCCGACTCGGCCGGCGTGGCGAGTTCGCCTGCAACAGTCCTGCGATTTCCGTCCGGCAGTTCGAGCGCGTTTACCTCGGGTGGAAGCGTGACGCGGGTTGCGGGCGAGCTCTGTATCAGGGTGCCACGGGCGGCACCGAGCCGTTGGGACAGAAGATCACCGATCCAGGGCACGAACCCGGCGCGCAAGGGAAAATCGGTGGCCTCCATCGCGAGAGGAGAGGCAACCAGTATGTAGCCCTCGCCGGCCACCGCCCATGCATCCCCGCCTGCGGTAAGGAGCGTATCGGCGCGTGCGCCCGGCTCGGGCCTCAGCTGATAGCGCGACGTAACGCTCGCACCATCGGCACGATCACCGACAAGTGCCTCACGTCCGCTTCGAGCAGGTCCCAGCCGCCAGGGAATTCCCAGGCTTGCCAGGGTGCGATTCGCCGCGCTCACCCTTCCAGCTTCGGACGGCGCAATCAGCAGCGCCGGAAGCCTGCCGGCGCGGTCTGCGCTGGCGATGAGAACGTCGTTCCCAACGTCGGCGCGCTCGCTCTGTACCAGGGCGTCCACGGCGCTGGCTACGAACGAACCCGCATCGGCAGACACCGTGACTCCAGGCGGGGAGCCGATCCAGACAGCGAAGTGTCTCGCATCGTCAGCTCGCAGCTCGTCTGGCTCCAGCTCGACCTGCCCTGCAAGCCAGCCACGTTCCGAGGGCGCCACGCGCACCAGCAGCTCCTCTCCCGGCTGTGCAATGCCGCGCGCGAGCGTGCGACCTTCCAGCGCGATGCGCCAGGTGGTTGAGTCTTCCGTTGCCATGCGTGCCGTGACTGCGCCGCGTGGCGTCCACCGCCCGGGGCTTGCCTCAGCCTCGAGTACAGCGCGATTGCGCGGCGGCTCCGAAGGCGCAACGAACACCGTGAGTGCACCGCGGGACACGTCTGCCGAACGAGTGAGCGCGCTCGACTGTCCGTCGGTGAGCACCAGGACATGCCTCGCAGCAAGACCCGCAACGCTCGTCAGGGCTGCAGCGCGATCTACAGCGTCAGGCAGCGAACCAGCACCTGCCATGGGACGCAAGTCTGCGAGTACGGCGCGAAGGTCGTTCCTGCTCCCCGACCTGACTTCCCCGTCCGCCGTGATGATCCACAGGCGGTCATCCTGGGACGCGCTCTCAAGCACACCGTCGGCCTGCTTCACGAGCGATTCGAACACAGTTCCGCCTTCCACCACCGCACCCGTACTCATCGAGTTGTCCAGAACGATCGCGAGCCCAGTGGGGGGATGTCCGCCTGCAACCAGGCGGGTTGCAGGGCGTGCAGCCGCGAGCGCAACGAGGACGATCGCCAGCACCCGAAGCAGCATCAGCAGCAGGTTGCGCAGCTTCATGCGCGCGCTGAACTCGCGCTCTGCGCGGCGCAGATAGCGCGCTGCCGGGAACTCGATGCGCGCCCCCACCTGACGACGCATGAGGTGCAGCACCAGCGGCACCGCAGCCGCAGCGCCGAGGAGAAGCCAGAGTGGTGCCAGGAAGCTCAAGACACTTGCCTGCGAACTGGCTGCTGGTGAGATGATTTCCGCAGCACGCCGATGCGCGATGCGCGCGGCAACTCGTTATGGCTCCACTTACCGCGCGGCGGCATCATGGCAGGCGCTGTCGCGCGCTGAACACGCGGCGGAGCGGAACACCGAACGGTGAATCCGTGGTTACCGTTTCGTATGCAGCGCCCACGGCACCCAACGATCCACGCCACTCCGCAATTGCTGCCTGCACCGTGGCCCGGTACGCGTCGCGAACGTCCGAGGGAGAAGCCGGAACCGCCAGATCCGACTCCGGATCCACGTACAGTGCTTCAGCCCCCTGCCCGAGTTCCAGTTCCATGGGGTCGAGCACATGCAGCACGGTTACATCATGGCCCTGCACCCGGAGCATTCGCACCGCCTGCAGCATCGGCTCCATGTCGAACAGCAGGTCTGACACGAGCGTCACGAGTCCCGGGCGACGAAGCATTCGCGACACATGCTCCAGCGCGCCTTCCGCCCGTGAGGCCATGCCCGCACCCGGCTCTTCCAGGGCATGGATTATTCGCCGCCAGTGGGCCATGCGCGCACGGGGCGGCAGCACTGTACGCACGTCTTCGTCAAATCGTACGAGCCCCACGGCATCTCGCTGACGAAGGAGCAGCAGGGCCAGGGCAGCCACGAGCCGTTCGGCATAGGCAAGCTTGGTGAGTCGTCCGGGAGCTCCGCTCCAGTGCATGGAGCGGCTTACGTCGAGCACCAGGGCCGCACGCAGGTTCGTTTCCTCCTCGAACTGCTTCACCACCCAGCGGTCTGCGCGCGCAACGATCCGCCAGTCCACGTAACGCAGGTCGTCACCCGGCTGGTAGGGCCTGTGTTCGGCAAACTCCACAGAGAAGCCGCGTCTGGGTGAGCGATGCAGGCCGGACATAAAGCCGTCCACAACCCAGCGCGCCACTACCTCGATGCGGCCGAGTGCGGCAAGTTCGGATGGGTCGAATTGGTCTGCGCGGGTTGTGGAAGGCGATGGAGCAGGCATTACCGGAAAGCTCTGGTGCAGCGGGCGTGGCGGCTTCGGAACCGCCATGAAGGACTGTAACAGTCCATCAGGAACGCCATGCCACAGGCGCCCGCACAAGTCTCTGCCACAGTATAATCCTGACCTGCACATTCGCCGCCGGATTCAGGAAATGTGCCTACCTCCAGCCGGAAGAATCGAACGCTGTGTCGGACGCACAACCCGCACTTTCAACCGACTCGGGGCTGATTCGCTCGATCGGCACCGTGGCGCTCAGCGCCAGCATCGTGAACATCACCGTGGGTGGCGGCATTTTCCGTCTCCCGGCAGACATGGCCGCTTCACTCGGCGTCACGGCGCCACTCGCGTACCTGCTCTGCGCCGTTGCGATGGGGCTGATCGTGATGTGCATCGCGGAGGCGGGAAGTCGTGTGGCGCTCACGGGTGGTCCGTACGCGTACATCGAGGTGGCGTTCGGACCGCTGGTGGGGTTTCTATCCGGCTTCCTGCTGTGGATGCTGCTGACGTTCGCGATGGCCGCGGTTGCAACCGTGCTGGTGGCAAGCCTGGGTGCACTGGTACCTGCGTTATCGAGTCGTGTGGCAGGAGCCGCAGTACTCACAGCCATCTACGTGGCTTTCGCGGCAATCAACATCAGGGCCGTGTCTGCCGGTGCGCGCCTCAATACGCTAATCACGGTGGCGAAGCTCTTTCCGCTGCTGCTGCTCGTAGTTGGTGGCGTATTCATGGTGAACCGCGACAACCTGGTGGCAACGTCTGCGCCTGACATGAACACGCTGGCGCGAAGCAGTCTCCTGCTGGTTTTCGCCTTTGCGGGAATCGAGGCTGCGCTGGTACCGGGTGGCGAGGTGAGGAATCCGGCGCGAACGGTTCCGCGGGCACTGTTCAGTGCCATGCTCGCAATCACCCTGCTCTACGCCGGGCTGCAGTTCGTGTCCCAGGGAGTGCTCGGCCCTGCGCTCATTGGCTCGCCAGCGCCGCTTGCAGATGCCGCAGGGGTCGCATTCGGCGGCTGGGGACGCACCCTGTTGCTGGTTGGCGCGGTGATCTCCATGACAGGTTACGCGGGCGCAATGATCCTTGCGACACCGCGGACGCTGTACGCCTTTGCAAGAGATGGATTTCTACCGCGGGTGTTCATGCGCACGCACAACGAGTATCACACGCCCGCGGTGGCGATAGTGGTGCAGTGCGTGATCGTGCTGCTGCTGGCCATTACGAGTTCGTTCGAGCGCCTGGCGATTCTCGCGAACGTGTCCATCCTCATTCTGTACGGGCTATGCTGCCTGGCCGCGTGGCAGCTGCGCCGCCGCAACGTGAACGCGGGCGGCATTCCATTCCGTGTGCCCTTGCCCGGGCTCGTGATCCCACTTGCCATGCTGGTGATACTCTGGATGCTGAGCGAGGTTACTCTGGCGGAGTGGAGCGCCTTTGCCGTGGCGCTGGGTACTGCGGGTGTGATTTTCCTGTTCAGGCGGAAGCCGGAGGCAGGCGTGTATGGAACGTGATTCGGAGCAGGCGAACGCAATGCGCGAACGCCTCAAGGTCCGTTACGAGGCCATCGGCCGTCGAAACGAGGTCCTCGAACGAGATGCCCGCCGCGACAGGTGGCGCATTCTCCTGAAGGGAGCGTTGCTCGGATGGGCTTTTTGCGTGCTCGGCCTCCTCTGCATCGGCGTTGCCCTCAGCTCCACCAGCGAGGAGACAGGCTATGTGTGGTTCTGGGGAGGCCTCGCGCTCGGCAACGGTGGCATGCTCTTCACGTTCATCCGGACGATGGCTCGCTACAACGAGCCCAACGAGTAGTCGCTGCAGCGTGGGACGGGCGCCTCCGGTGTGCTTGACAGCCCGTAGAGGCATGGCGGGTTTCGTCGCTCCCGGGCACTCCCCGGCCAAGGCTATATTTCAGGGTTGCGTGCAGTTCCCCTACCAGCCCCGAGATCCCGCGTGAAGCTCGACCATATCAGGAACTTCTGTATCGTCGCCCATATTGACCACGGCAAGTCAACACTGGCCGACCGGCTCATCGAGAGCACCAGTACGCTTCAGAAGCGCGAGATGAAGAAGCAGGTGCTGGACACGCTGGACCTGGAGCGCGAGCGCGGCATTACCATCAAGCTGAACGCCGTGCGAATGACGCATACGTCCCGCGACGGCGTTCCGTACGTTCTCAACCTGATCGACACACCGGGGCACGTGGACTTCACCTACGAGGTGTCCCGGTCACTCGCGGCGTGCGAAGGGGCGATTCTCGTGGTGGACGCGTCGCAGGGAATCCAGGCGCAGACGTTGTCCAACCTGTTCCTCGCGATGGACGCGGGGCTCGAGATAATCCCCGTTCTCAACAAGATCGACCTGCCGGGTGCGGAGCCTGACAGGCGACGTCAGGAAATCGTGGACCTGCTCGGATGCACTCCCGAGGAGATACTGGCGGTGAGCGCCAAGGAAGGCACTGGTGTTCCCGAACTCCTGGAGGAGATCATCAGGCGCGTGCCTCCGCCTGAGGGGAATCCGGACGCGAGCCTCCGTGCCCTGATTTTCGACTCGTTCTATGATCGCTATCGCGGCGCAATTCCCAGCGTTCGCGTAGTTGACGGCGAGCTGCGAAAGGGCATGACCATCGCTTTCGGAAAGGAAGGCGAGGAGTACGAGGTGTCTGAGGTCGGTTACATGCAGCTTCGCCAGGTGCCGGCAGACCGGTTGAAAACCGGTGAAGTGGGCTACGTGGTTGCCAGCGTGAGGCACGTGAAGGAAACACGGGTTGGCGACACCGTGTTCGACGCCGGCGACACCGAGCGCAACCTGCTGCCGGGCTACCAGGAAGTTCGTTCAATGGTGTTCGCCGGTATCTATCCAACGGACACGCAGCAGTACGAGGAACTCCGGGATGCGCTGGAACGTCTGCAGCTTAACGACGCCTCGCTGAACTACCAGCCGGAAACGTCCACGGCGCTCGGCTTCGGCTTCCGCTGCGGATTCCTGGGGCTGCTGCACATGGAGATCGTGCAGGAGCGGCTGGAGCGTGAGTACAACCTGTCGCTCATCACCACCGTACCCAACGTGGAATACCACGTATACATGGAAGACGGTGAGATGCTGCTGCTGGAGAATCCTTCCAGGATGCCTCCTGCGTCGTCGTACGCGCACGTGGAGGAGCCGTACGTGAAGGCCAGGATCATGTCGCCCGCGGATTACATCGGGCCTATCATGACGCTTGGTAACGAACGCCGCGGTGTGTACAGGAACATGACGTACCTGGACACCTCACGAGTGGAGTTCGAGTGGGAGTTTCCGCTCGCGGAAATCGTTCTCGACTTCTACGACAGGCTGAAGACCATCAGCCGAGGATACGCGAGCCTGGATTACGACATGCTCGAGTATCGCGAGAGCGATCTCGTGAAGCTGGACATGCTGATCAACGGTGACCCGGTGGACGCATTCTCGGTGATCATTCACCGGGACAAGGCGCAGGAGTACGGCCGTCGGATAGCGGACAAGCTGAAGGAGCTTATACCCCGCCAGATGTTCGAGGTGGCCATCCAGGCCGCGATAGGCGGGAAGGTTATTGCACGCACGAACGTGAAGGCGCTTCGCAAGGACGTGCTGGCCAAGTGCTACGGGGGAGACATCAGCCGGAAGCGCAAGCTGCTCGAGAAGCAGAAGGAAGGAAAGAAGCGCATGAAGCAGGTAGGCGCCGTGGAGATTCCGCAGGAGGCCTTCCTGGCGGTGCTCCAGGTGGACGATTGATGCCGCTCATTTCCTGACGTTCTCGGTTCGCGCTCATGTTTCTCGTGATCCAGACTTCGTTCCTGGGCGACGTAGTGCTTACGACACCGTTGCTGGAAAGTCTCGCGGAGCGTGGCCCCGTAGATGTTCTCACAACCCCTGGCGGAGCGGGTCTCCTCGCGGGGCATCCGGCGGTGCGGGACGTAATCGTGTACGACAAGCGCGGTGCGGACCGCGGCACCCGCGGGTTCGCACGCATGGTATCGCGCGTGAGGCGGCGCGAGGATGGCACGGAGCGTGGCGCACACACTGCTTACCTGGCACAGGGATCGGCCCGCAGCGCAGCGATTGCACTCGCAGCGGGAATACCTCGCCGCGTGGGGTTCAATACGTCGGCAGGGCGCGCGCTGTACACCGAACGAGTTCCCTATCGGCACGACCGGCACCACGCTGAAAGGTTGTGGGGCCTGGCCAACAGTGACGCCGCCGGTTTTCCGCCGGAGTCGCGCGCCCCTTCCCTCGCCATCCCCGAAGAAGCCGTGGCCTCTGTTGACGCACTGCTGGCCGAGTGCGGAGTGATGCCGGGTGAGCCGCTGGTAGCGCTGGCTCCGGGCAGCATGTGGGGAACGAAGCGGTGGCCGGGATACGCCGGGCTGGCGTCCATTCTCACGGCGGGACCGGCCGCAGGGGTGGCATCAGGCCACGTACCTGATGCACATTCCGGCTTCGCGTCAGGTTCCGCAATGCCGGTGCGCCTGGTACTCATCGGAAGCCGGGATGAGCAACCGCTGGCGGAAGAAGTTGAGAAGGCAATGAGCGCAGCGGCAGTGGCCATGCCCTCTCGGGCCGCACCTGCACCGGTGAACGCAGCGGGCAGGCTCACCCTGCCCGGCTCGGCCGAACTCATTCGCAGGTGCATGGCGCTGGTGTCCAACGATTCCCTGCCGCAGCACCTTGCGTCAGCCGTAGGAACGCCGACAGTTACCATATTCGGACCAACGGTGCCGGAGTTTGGCTTCGGTCCTCTGGCAGCAGGATCAGTAACGGTAGGCGTGGCGGGCCTTGACTGTCGTCCGTGCGACAGGCACGGTCCCCAGACGTGCCCGCTGAAGCACTGGCGATGCATGCGGGACCTCCGCGCCGAGGTAGTAATGAAGGCGCTGTCACCACTTCTCTTCACCGAGCCGGATGCCTGATGAGTAGCGACTCCAGACGTTATGCGATCGGCGTGGACCTGGGCGGCACCAATATCGTGGTAGGCGCGATGCCACTGGATGGAGCGCGGGAGATTGGCGTGCGAAGCGAGCCGACAATGGCGGCGCTCGGCGCCATGGGCGTGGCGGATCGCATTTCGGAGTTGATCGAGGAAACGATTGCTACGGTAATCGAGGAGGAGGGCGTATCGCGTGAGGCGATCGCCGGCATAGGCGTGGGTGCGCCCGGGCCGCTCGATCGCGCGCGCGGAATCGTGATCGTTGCGCCCAACCTCGGCTGGCGCGACTTCCCGCTTCGCGACGCGATCGAGACCAGGCTGGGACTTCCCACCACGCTGGACAATGACGCGAACTGCGCCACGTTAGGTGAGTGGTGGCGCGGCGCCGCGCGCGGAAGCCGACATGTAGTGGGTGTGACGATCGGCACCGGAATCGGCGGCGGCCTCATCCTGAATGGAAAGCTGCACCACGGTGCTTCGGACGTTGCCGGAGAGATTGGACACACCACCATTGATTCCAATGGAAGACGCTGCAAGTGCGGCAACTATGGCTGCCTGGAAGCGTATGCGTCGGGACCGGCCATCGCACGACGTGCTCGTGAGGCG